>NZ_JAOCFV010000065.1:0-26275 GCF_029842145.1 Stenotrophomonas sp. GD03794 | reverse complement strand
TCATCGGCTCGGGTCGCGCTCCGGGCTCGGCCGCTTGGCCAGCTTGCGCTGTAGTGAGCGCCGGTGCATGCCGAGCAGGCGCGCGGCCGCCGACACATTGCCACCGGTCTCGTGCATCGCCTGCTGGATGTGTTCCCACTGCAGGCGGCTGATCGGCGTCATCGCATCGGGCACTTCCATTTCGCCATCGTCGGCCGGGCCGTCGTCTTCCTCGCCGAGGGCGCGCAGGATCATCGGCACCGTGGCCGGCTTCGGCAGGTAGTCATCGGCGCCGAGCTTGATCGCCTCCACGGCGGTGGCGATGCTGGCGTAGCCGGTCACCAGCAGGATCCGCATGTCCGCGCGCAGGGCGCGCAATGGCTGGATCAGGGACAGGCCGGAATCGCTGCCCAGCTTCAGGTCGATCAGGGCGAACGCCGGCGGATGCTGCCGGGCCAGCGCCAGTGCGCTGGCGGCATCCTGTGCGGTCTGGGTTTCAAGTCCCTTGCGCGCCAGGCTGCGCTGCAGGGTACGCAGGTACAGCTCGTCGTCGTCGACCAGCAGGCCAAGGGTGGAGTGATGCAGGCTCATGGGGTGTCCTCGCGTGGGGCCAGCGGCAGGCGGAAGCCGACGCGGCTGCCGGCCCCCTGGGCCGGGCGCATCCACATCTCGCCGTCGAGGCGTTCGATGGTGGCATGGGACAGGGCCAGGCCGACGCCCATGCCCTCGCTCTTGCTGCTGCCGAACAGCTTGCCCGGCAGCACGGCGGCACGGGCGTCGAAGCCATGGCCGTAGTCGCGGACTTCGCCGATCAGGTCGTCGCCTTCGATGCGCAGGTCCAGGTCCACGCGTGGCCGGCCGGCCTTCTCGCCGGCATCGGCGGCATTGTTGAGCAGGACCATCAGCAGATGGCCCACGCCCGGGTCGAGTGGCAGCCGCAGCGGCGCATCGTCGTTGCGGTGCAGGTCGATGGTCGGCCGCACCAGGCGCCATTGCTCCAGCACCTGCTGGGCGCTGGAGTGGCTGCGGCCCGGTGCGTCGGCCGAGGCCGGAGCAGCCAGCGCCAGCACGCGCTCCCGGCACTGCACCAGCAGCTCGCGCAGAGTTTCCATGTCCTCGCGCACTTCCGGCTCTTCGCTGCGCTCGGCGACATCGTCGGCGAGCAGGGTCATGGTCGCCAGCGGCGTGTTCAGTTCATGCGCCACCGAGGCGGCATGGGTGGCCAGCGCGACGATGCCCTCGTTGCGGGCGAAGCGCTCGCGCAGGGCCGACAATTCCAGTTCGCGCTCCCGCAGGGCCAGCGCCAGCCGGGTGGAGAAGGCCAGTACCACCGCGGCGGAAATCAGGAAATTGGCGACCACGCCCCAGCGGTTGAGGTCCTGCGCGCGGAAATAACCGTCCGGCAATGGCTGCCCGAAGATGCCGCTGGCGGCGTAGCCGAGCAGGCAGGCCAGCGCCACCGCCAGTGCCCAGCGCAGGGGCAGGGCGAACGCGGCCAGCGCGATCAGGATCAGGAACAGCGAGCTGAACGGGTTGGCCATGCCGCCGCTCCAGCCGACCATCCAGGTCAGGATGATCACGTCCACCAGGATGTGGCCGAACGCGGTCAGCGGTGCGGTATCGGCCGCTTCCGGACGCAACTGGGTATAGATGTTGAACAGGGTCAGCACCGCCACGCCGGCCCACAGCGGCAGCTGCGGCAACGGCAGGCCCAGCACCCAGGTGGCAACCAGGATGGTGGCGGCCTGGCCGCCTACGGCAAGCCAGCGCAGGCTGCACAGGGTACGGAGAAACGGGGCGTCGGGACCGGTCATTCACGCTCATCGTATGCGTTCACGGGCGGGCGTGCCTGCGACAATAGGCCGCAGCCGTGCCGCCGGCTGAATGCGAGTCACCCGGAATGCGGGGGCGGGCGGTAGAATGCGCCCATGCACGACGCCGTCACCCGCCCGACTCCTCCCTCCGATGCCACCTCCTGGCCCCGCCGCCAGACCCATGCCGTCCAGATCGGCGGGGTCACCGTAGGCGGAGGCAAGCCGGTGGTGGTGCAGTCGATGACCAACACTGACACGTCCGACGTGGCCTCCAGCGTGAAGCAGGTGGCCGAGCTGTGGCGGGCCGGTTCGGAAATGGTGCGCTTGACCGTCAACACCGTTGAAGCCGCTGCGGCGATCCCGCGCATCGTCGACAAGCTGGCGATGATGGGCATCGACGTGCCGCTGATCGGCGACTTCCATTACAACGGCCACCAGCTGCTGACCGCCGAACCGGCGTGTGCTGAAGCGCTGGCCAAATACCGCATCAATCCGGGCAACGTCGGCTTCGGCAAGAAGAAGGACCTGCAGTTCGCGCAGTTGATCGAGTTCGCGATCCGCTACAACAAGCCGGTACGCATCGGCGCCAACTGGGGCTCGCTGGACCAGGCCCTGGCCGCGAAGCTGATGGACGAGAACAACCTGCGCGAACAGCCCTGGGATGCCGGTCGCGTGCTGCGCGAGGCGCTGATCCGTTCGGCGCTGGATTCGGCCGAGCAGGCGGTGGAGCTTGGCCTGCCGCGCGATCGCATCGTGCTGTCGGCCAAGGTCAGTGGCGTGCAGGAACTGATCGCGGTGTACCGCGACCTGGCCCAGCGTTCGGACTTCGCCCTGCACCTGGGCCTGACCGAGGCCGGTATCGGCAGCAAGGGCATCGTTGCCTCGTCGGCGGCACTGAGCGTGCTGCTGCAGGAAGGCATCGGTGACACCATCCGCATCTCGCTGACCCCGGAACCGGGCCAGTCGCGCACGCAGGAAGTGATCGTCGCCCAGGAACTGCTGCAGACCACCGGCCAGCGCGCCTTCACGCCGCTGGTCACGGCCTGCCCGGGCTGCGGTCGCACCACCTCCGAGTTCTTCCAGGAGCTGGCCAAGGTGGTACAGAACCATGTGCGCGAGAAGATGCCGCTGTGGAAGATCCACCACCCGGGTGCGGAGAACATGACCCTGGCGGTGATGGGCTGCATCGTCAATGGGCCGGGTGAGTCGCGGCACGCCAATATCGGTATTTCGTTGCCGGGCACCGGTGAAACCCCGGCCGCGCCCGTGTTCGTCGATGGCGAGAAGAAGGTGACCCTGCGTGGCGAGAACATCGCCCAGGAGTTCGTCGCCCTGATCGACGATTACGTCGAACACAAATATGTCCGAAGCGCCGGATAAGCCCGCGATCCTCGCTGCGCCGGAGTCCGCCTCCGGTTTCCGCCACTGGATGGCGCGCAATGCCTGGCGCCTGCTGCTGCTGTTCGGTGGCGTGCTGCTGCCGCTGGCCGGTTTCGTCGCCTTGGCCGACGAAGTGCACGAGTTTGAATCGTTCCATTTCGACGCGCCCCTGCTGTGGCAGATGCATGGCCTGCATTCGCCGCTGCTCGACCGCTTCTTCGTGCTCATTTCCAGACTGGGCTACGAATGGTTCCTGATTCCGGCCGATGTGCTGATCATCGGCGCGCTGCTGGGCTACCGGCGTTGGCGCGAGGCGACCTTCGTGGCGGTCAGCTTCGTCGGCTCGGCGCTGCTGAACATGGGCAGCAAGCACTTCTTCCAGCGCCAGCGCCCCAGCCTGTGGGAATCGATTGCGCCGGAGTCGACGTTCAGCTTCCCGAGCGGCCATGCGATGGGCTCGATGACCCTGGCGGTGACCCTGGTGCTGCTGGCCTGGAACACCCGCTGGCGCTGGCCGGTGCTGCTGCTCGCACCGGCGTTCAGCCTGCTGGTCAGCGTGTCCCGGGTCTACCTGGGGGTGCATTACCCCTCCGATATCCTGGCCGGATGGTGTGCCGCGCTGGTTTGGGTGGTAGGGTGCTATCTGGTCATGTTCAGTCGCCGGCACCCTTGGCGACGTCACGGCTCGCCGCCAGCGAAGGCCAGCGAAGCATCATCACAGGGGGTTTGACGTGGATGGCCCTTCGGGGACGTCTACGTGATAGATCAGTTGTTTCGTTGCAGCAGGTTCTGCAAGACAGGGGGCAAGCACAACGCGTCGTACTGTGATGCGCAAGGCAGATCGCCGGCGCTGCATTACGGGCGCGCTTGCAGGGTATCGGCACCCTGCCTAGCTTGACCTGCAATGGCCGCATTCGAAGAGGTACATGAATGACGATTCGAGTCTACCTGGTGGATGACCACGCACTGGTCCGCACCGGGATGAAGATGATTCTGTCGGGGGAAACCGACATCGAGGTGGTGGGCGAAGCCGAGACCGGTGAAGATGCGCTGCGCGAAGTGCGCCAGCTGCTGCCGGACGTGGTGCTGTGCGATCTGCACCTGCCGGGCGTGAGCGGCATGGAAGTGACCGAGCGCATCGTCCGCAGCCACCGCAATACCCGCGTGGTGATCGTGTCGGTGCTGGAAGATGGCCCGCTGCCGAAGCGGCTGCTCGAGGCTGGCGCCGCCGGTTACATCGGCAAGGGCTGCGATGCGCAGGAGTTGTTGCGCGCGGTGCGTGACGTGGCCGGTGGCCGTCGCTACCTGGGCACCAGCATCGCGCAGAACCTGGCGCTGTCGACGGTGGAAGGCAACGGTTCGCCGTTCGACAGCCTGTCCCCGCGCGAGCTGGAAGTGGCGTTGCTGCTGACCCAGGGCCTGCGCCAGGAAGACATCGCACGGCGGCTGAGCCTGAGTGCGAAGACGGTGAACACGCACAAGGCGCGGTTGTTCGAGAAGATGGGGATCCACGACAACATCGCGCTGGCGCGGATGGCCAGCCAGTACGGGCTGGTGGATCCGGCGCGGCCGCTGTAAGGGTTTCGGCCAACGGCTGAGCCCCTCGCGGTGTGCGGTAGGATTCGTCGGATTGGCCCTGCGGAGGGATTGCGCAGGGGGCGCCATGAATCCATCCCTGGAGGCTCGGGCGCGCCATCCATGGCGCTTACGCCCCTGCGCAATCCCTCTGCAGGGCCACGGACAGTTTCCGTGCGCCGCCACCGCGGAATGAAGAAGGAACAGCAGGAGCGGGTCGCGCGCTGTGCGTGCTCGTTGCCCGGGGTCGGATCCATTTCCCGGTGGGAAAGGGCTCTGACCCCTGATGATGCCGGAGCCGAGCGTGGGCTCGGCTCTACACCTTTGTCGGGCTCAGTGGCCGCGCACGCGCTTGATGATCTTCGCGGCGTCAGCGGCGCTGGCGCGCACCTTGTCCCATGCGCCGTCGGCGATCCAGTTGCCCGGCACCATCCACGAACCGCCGATGCAGACCACGTTCTTCTGCTCGAGGTACTCAGCGGCGGTGTTTTCGGTGATGCCACCGGTCGGGCACAGCTTGAGGTCGGCGACCGGGCCGGCCAGGCCCTTGATCATCGCCAGCCCACCCACGGCCGTGGCCGGGAACAGCTTGCACACGCGGAAGCCACGCGCATACAGCGACAGCAGCTCGGTCGGCGTTGCTGCACCCGGCACCACCGGCAGCGGCGCAGCGGCCAATGCATCGGCCAGCGCCGGCGGCGTGCCCGGTGTCACCAGGAAGTCCGCGCCCGCATCGATCGACTGCTGCATCTGCTCCACGGTCAGCACCGTGCCCGCACCCACCACCACGTCCGGCAGCTCGCGCTTGAGCATCGCCAGCGCTTCCATCGCCACCGGCGTACGCAGCGTCAGCTCGATCGCCGGCAAACCACCTTCCAGCAGCGCCGCGCTGACCGCACGCGCCTGGTCCAGCGTATGAATCGTCACCACCGGCAGGATGCCCGCCGCACGCAACAGCTCCGCCGCCTTCACCTGATGTTGTTCGATACCCATAGCTCTGCTTCTGCCTTTGCTTCTGCGTTTGAATTTGATTTTCAGTGATCACTTCGCGGCGCGAGGGCGCCGGGAAACTGTCCTGAGGCGGCGGGTAGCCCCCACCAGGACCGTGAGCGCCATGGATGGCGCGACCGAGCCCCCATGGATGGGTTTACGGCGTGTCCTGGTGGGGGCTACCCGCCGCCTCAACCAGGACACTCACCGCCAACGCACACCCGCAACGCTCTTCAACCCTCAGGCGTCCTTCGCCTCATGCGGCGCCGCCGCAGCCGCAGCATCGTGCCCCAGCTCATACTCCGCGTCGTACTCCCACGGCCCACCATCAGCCGCCGCCGGCCCGCACGAAATCGAAATCGCCCCCTGGTCGGCCGGGCCCACCACGCGACGGTTGATCGCGAACAGGTTGCGGCCCAGATCATGCGCGGCTGGCGCGGTGTTCGGCGCCAGCGGGCGCGCGGCCCATTCGGCCGCGTCCACCAGCACTTCCAGCGTGCCGGCCTCGCCATCGAGGCGGATCATGTCGCCCTCGCGCACCTTGGCCAGTGGACCGCCGCGCGCCGCTTCCGGCGTCACATGGATCGCCGCCGGAATCTTGCCCGAGGCACCGGACAGGCGGCCATCGGTGACCAGTGCCACGCGCCGGCCCTGGTTCTGCAGCAGGCCCAGCAGCGGCGCCAGCGAATGCAGTTCCGGCATGCCGTTCGCACGTGGGCCCTGGTAACGCACCACCGCCACGAAATGCTCGGGCAGCAGGCCACCGGCGTGCAGCTTGTTCAGCACCTGCGGCGCGTCGACCACCACCGCCGGTGCCTCGATCGTGCGGTACTGCGGCTTCACCGCCGACAGCTTGATCAGCGACTTGCCGAGGTTGCCGCGCAGCAGGCGCAGGCCGCCCTGGTGTTCGAACGGATTGTCGACGCCACGCACCACTTCGTCATCGGCGCTGTGTTCCAGGCCCGGCAGGTAGACCAGCTGGCCGTCGCGCAGCTGCGGCTCGCGCGCATAGTCGGCCATGCCGCCACGTGCCACGCTGACCAGGTCGCCATGCATCAGGCCCGCCTTGATCAGTTCGCCGAACACGAACGCCGGGCCACCGGCAGCGGCAAAGCGGTTCACGTCGGCATCGCCGTTCGGATAGACGCGCGCCAGCAGCGGAATCAGCTGCGACAGTTCGTCGAAGTCGTCCCAGGTCAGCACGATGCCGGCCGCACGCGCCACCGCGATCCAGTGGATGGTGTGATTGGTCGAACCGCCGGTAGCCATCAGCGCGATGACCGCGTTGATGATCGCGCGCTCGTCGATGATCCGGCCCAACGGGCGGAAGTCGTCGCCGAGTGCCGTGATGTCCAGCGCGCGCTCGGTCGCTTCGCGGGTCAGGGCGTCGCGCAACGGCGTGCCCGGATTGACGAACGATGCGCCCGGCAACTGCACGCCCATTGCTTCCAGCAGTACCTGGTTGGAATTGGCGGTGCCGTAGAAGGTGCAGGTGCCGGCGCCGTGGTACGAGGCGGACTCCGCTTCCAGCAGTTCTTCGCGGGTCGCTTCGCCGGCAGCGTAGCGCTCGCGCACTTCGGCCTTCTGCTTGTTCGGGATGCCCGGGGTCATCGGGCCGGCCGGCACGAACACCGCCGGCAGATGGCCGAAGGCCAGCGCACCGATCAGCAGGCCCGGCACGATCTTGTCGCACACACCGAGGTAGACGGTGGTGTCGAACATGTCATGGCTGAGCCCGATCGCGGTGGCCTGCGCGATCACATCGCGCGAGAACAGCGACAGTTCCATGCCGCCGCGGCCCTGGGTGACACCGTCGCACATCGCCGGCACGCCGCCTGCCACCTGTGCGGTGGCACCCAGCTCACGGGCGATCTCGCGGATCTGCTCGGGATAGGTCTCGAACGGCTGGTGCGCCGACAGCATGTCGTTGTAGGCGGTGATGATGCCGAGGTTCGGCGTCACGCCACCGCGCAGGCGGCTCTTGTCGGTGCCGCCGCAGGCGGCGAACCCGTGGGCGAGGTTGCCGCAGCTCAGGCGGCTGCGGAACGGGCCCTCACGCAGGGAGGCGTCGATCGCGGCCAGGTAGGCGGCACGCGAGGCGGCGCTGCGGCGGATGACACGCTCAGTGATGGCTTGCAGTTGCGGATGGAGGCTCATTGGCTACCGGCGTTCGTGGTGGCGAGAGGCAAGCGGCGGCACGGCGCCGCCGCCAACATCAATCAGCCCAGTGGACGCGCAGGCGCGCGCCTTCCAGGTTGATCGCATTGAGGATGGGGTACTGCTGGACGTCATTGCTGTCCAGCGCCTGGCGCAGTACCTGCAGCTTCTGCTTGCCGCGCAGCAGCAGCAGACGCTGGCGGCACTGGCGCAGGCCATGCGGGGTCAGGGTGATGCGCAGCGGCCACTGGTTCGCGCCCGGGCAGCCGGTGGCATCCAGCGCCGCGTAGGGCAGGGTGCTTTCCAGTGCGCGGGCCAGGTCCTTCGAGCCCGGGAACAGCGAGGCGGTGTGGCCGTCGTTGCCCATGCCCAGTGCCACCAGGCTCGGCGGCTGGCTGTGCTGGGCCTGCAGGTTGGCGGTGTACACGCATTCCGGCAGGGGCTTGCCGATGCGCACCAGCGGATCGAAATGCGCACCTTCGGCGCGCTTCAGCAGGTGTTCGCGCACCAGCCAGGCATTGCTGTCGCGATCCTGCGGCGACAGCCAGCGCTCGTCGGCCAGGCTCACTTCCACGCGGTCCCAGTGCACGTCCAGTTCGGCCAGCGCCTGGTAGACCGGTGCCGGCGTGGTGCCGCCAGACAACAGGATGCGGGCACGGCCCACTTCGTTGATGTCGTGGTTGAGGGTCTGCGCCATCTCGGCGGCCACCGCCTCGATCCAGCCATCGGCATCGCCGTGCTGAATGAACTCGATGCGGTCGTCGTGGAAGGTGGTGGGGCTCATGCGGCAACTCCAGGTGCGTCACGTTCGGCGTCGGCGGCGTAGGCGGCGGCGCCCAGTAGTCCGGCGTGGGGATGCATCACGGCCAACGAGGGCACCCGCGCCATGATCGAAGAGAAGCGGCCCTTGTGTTCGAAGCGCTGGCGGAAACCGGAGTGCTGCAGCGAATCGAGCATCTTCGGGGTCAGCCCGCCGGTCAGGAACACGCCGTCCCATGCACCCTGGGTCAGCACCAGGTCGCCTGCGATGGCGCCGAACACGGCACAGAACACATCCACGGTGCGCATCGCCTGCGGATCACCGTGCAGGGCACGCGCGGTCACGTCCACCGGCTGGAGTTGGCCCGGATCGATGCCGGCCATCTCGCATACCGCGCGATGGATGTTGACCAGGCCAGGGCCGCAGATCAGGCGCTCGTTGGAGACGCGGCCGAACTGTTCGGACAGGATCTCCAGGATGCGGATCTCCTCCGGGGTTCCCGGCGGGAAGCTGACATGGCCGCCTTCGGTTTCCAGCGGGTAGCAGCGGCCGTGGCGCAGGATCAGGCCGCCGACACCCAGCCCGGTACCCGGCCCGATCACCGCGTAGTTGCGCGGCTGGCCCGGCTTGCCCGGGACCCAGGCGGCGCCGCCGACCTGGACCACGTCTTCGGGCTGCAGTAGTGAAATCGCCATCGCCTGTGCGGCGAAGTCGTTGATCAGGTGCAGTTCGTTGAAGCCGAGCATGGCTGCAGTGCGGCTGCGCGAGATCACCCACGGGTGGTTGGTGATGCGCGCTTCGTCACCGTCGACGCGACCGGCCACCGCGAACACGCCGCGGCTGGCCGTGGCGCCGATCTGTTCCAGGTGGTGGCGCGCGGCATCACCCAGCGACGGGAACTCCGCCACCGCGTATTCGCGGATGCTGTCCTTCTGCAGCGGTGCGTCCTGCGAGGTGTCGGCCAGGGCGAAGCGGGCGTTGGTACCGCCGATGTCGGCGACCAGCACCGGCTGCGAGCTGGCACTCATGCCGACGCTCCGCTGTCCGGCGCGTCCACGCCCTGCGGCAGGAACTCGCCCGCATTGCTCGGGCCCCATTGGCCGGCCGGGTAGGGCTCCAGCGGCAGCTTGGCGTCCTTCCAGGCGTCGGCGACGCTGTCGATCCACGCCCAGGCGGCGCGCACTTCGTCATCGCGCACGAACAGCGTGTGGTTGCCGTTGAAGGCATCCAGGAACAGGCGTTCGTAAGCGATGCGGCGGTGCAGGCCGGTCGGCACCGACAATTCCAGTTCCAGCGGATGCAGTTCCAGTGCGCCCCATTCCGGGCCGGCCAGGCTGCTCATCAGGCCCAGTTCGATGTTTTCCTGCGGCTGCAGCTGGAATACCAGGCGGTTCGGTGCGGCCTGCGCGCGCTGCGGGCGCTCGAACAGCCAGTGGGTGACCGGCTTCAGCGTGACCACCACGCGCGTGGTGCGCTCGGGCAGGCGCTTGCCGGTGACCAGATGGAACGGCACGCCGCTCCAGCGCCAGTTGTCGATGTGCGCGGTGACACCGGCGAAGGTTTCCACGTCGCTGCCTTCCGGCGGCTGGTAGGCCTGGGCCGGCTGGCCGTTGATGGTACCGGCGGTGTAGCGGCCACGGATGCTGTCACGCGCGGCGTGCTTGGCATCGAGCGGGCGCAGGGCGCGCAGTACCTTGACCTTCTCGTCGCGGATGCGGTCGGCTTCCAGCGAGGCCGGCGGCTCCATCGCCACCATGCACAGCAGCTGCAGGATGTGGCTCTGCACCATGTCGCGCAGGGCGCCGGACCGGGCGTAGTAGGCGTCGCGGCCATCCACGCCTTCGCTCTCGGCCACCAGGATGTGCACCGATTCGATGTAGTTGCGGTTCCACACTGCTTCCAGCAGCGTGTTGCCGAAGCGCAGTGCGATCAGGTTCTGCACCGCGGCCTTGCCCAGGTAGTGGTCGAGGCGGAACACGCGGTCCTCGTCGATCCACTGGCCGATCGTGCTGATGATTTCCTCGGCGCTCTCGCTGTCGCTGCCGATCGGCTTCTCCAGCATCAGGCGTGCCGGTGCGGCGAGGGCGCCACCCTTGGCCAGGCCTTCGCAGGTGGAGATGTACAGGCCCGGCGGGATGGCCAGGTAGCTGACGCACTTGCGGTGCACCAGGTCGGAGACCGCGGCGGCAACCGAGTCGACGTCGCGCAGGTCCACCGAACGGTAGTCGATGCGGCGCAGCAGGGCGCTGATGTCGTCCTGCGTGGCCATCGGCATGGCCTGCTGCAGGCGCGGCCGCAGGATGTCATGGAAGGCTTCGGTGTCATGCCCGGACAGGGCCAGTGCACGGATGCGGAAGTCCTCCGGCAGCAGGCCGTCGCCAAGCAGGCGAAGCAGCGAAGGGAACAGGTAGCGCTGGGCCAGATCACCTGTGGCACCGAACAGGAAGAGGGTGTCGTGCATCGCTCGAGTTTCAGATCCGGGTGACATCGTTGTCAATCGCTTCATGGCTGGGTTCGGGGGACATCCGCGCAACTGCCTGTCCGAGGTTCGTCGGGAACGTTCTCCGGGGTAGCGGAAGACCGTTCCATTCGAAACCACTGCCTCGGCGGAACCTTCGTTCAACCGCCGACGCAGATCGGTGCGCACCGATCATCGGATAGTGCCACGTGAAAACGTTTACATGGCAGAATGGGCAACTGTATTCGATTGCAGTGCTCGCCGTCATGCGGCAGGCGCGCAATCATCACTGCCATCGGGAGGGCCGAGGCAGTCCCAAAAGACAGCCCGGCTTCGGGCGGACCGGATAGGTGATATGGCAAAAGTGCAGTTGCAGGGTGTGCGCAAGGTCTATGACAACGGCCAGGTCGCGGTGAAGGACGCCAGCTTCGAGGTCGCCGATGGCGAGCTGATGGTGCTGGTCGGACCGTCCGGCTGTGGCAAGTCGACCCTGCTGCGGATGGTGGCCGGCCTGGAGGAGATCAGTGGCGGCACGCTGACCATCGGTGACCGCGTGGTCAACGACGTGGCGCCGAAGGATCGCGACATCGCCATGGTGTTCCAGAGCTACGCGCTGTATCCGCACATGACCGTGGCCGAGAACCTGGCCTTCGGCCTGAAGCTGCGCGGGCATGACAAGGCGACCATCGACAAGCGCATCGCCGAAGCAGCGCAGACCCTGGGCCTGACCGAGATGATGGACAAGCTGCCCAAGGCGATGTCCGGTGGCCAGCGCCAGCGTGTTGCGCTGGGCCGTGCACTGGTGCGCGAGCCGGCGGTGTTCCTGCTGGACGAGCCGCTGTCCAACCTCGACGCCAAGCTGCGTCACAGCGTGCGCACCGAAATCGCGCAGCTGCACCGCAAGCTGGGCACCACCATGATCTACGTGACGCACGACCAGGTCGAAGCGATGACCCTGGGCCAGCGCATCGTGGTGCTGAAGGACGGCATCATCCAGCAGATCGATACGCCGATGGCGCTGTATGACCGCCCGGCCAATCTGTTCGTGGCCGGTTTCCTCGGCAGCCCGGCGATGAACGTGCTGCGTGGCACGCTGCAGGGCGATGCCGGTGGTGTGACCGTGGTCGACGGCGAATGGCGTGCACCGCTGGGCCAGGCCACGATCGATCCGGCGTGGCTGCAGAAGCCGATCGCGGTGGGCGTGCGCCCGGAGCACCTGCAACCGGCGGCCGCCGATGATGCGCATGCGTTCATCGCGCGCATCGAAGGCATCGAGCCGGTCGGCAACGAGATCTTCGTGAATCTGAGCAGTGGCCAGCACGCGCTGACCATGCGCGTGGCGCCGCAGTCGCTGCCGGCGGTGGGCGAGCAGATCCGCGTGGCGATCCACCCGCAGGGCCTGCATTTCTTCAACCCGGAAACCGGCGAGCGCCTGTAAGCGGTAGTGCCGGCCGCTGGCCGGCAACCTCAACCAGGCATGGTTGCCGGCCAGCGGCCGGCACTACCATTCCTTCATCCACCGGATTCAGCGCGCCAATCCATCCAGCAGCGGCATGCGCTGCGCGATGGCATCACCGACCTGCAGATCAGCGTCGCTGGCTTCCAGCGGCAGCACCGCCAGTGCCAGATCGCCGGCCACGCAGGCAATCGTGCCCAGCGCTGCGCCATCCTGCTGCACGCCATCGCCGGCCTGCGCCGGTGCCGCGGTATGCAGCAGCTGCACCGCGCGCTTGGCTTTGCCGAGGAAGTGGGTACGGGCGACGATTTCCTGGCCGGGATAGCAGCCCTTCTTCACGCTGTAACCGTTCAGGCGGTCCAACCCCAGCTGCTGCGGGGTCCACACTTCGCGCTGGCTTTCTTGCAGCCGGGGCAGGCCGTAGCGCAGGTCGGCCTGGCGCCAGGCCAGTGCGAAAGCGGCCTCATCGGCTTCACTGCCGGCGGCGAAGGCATCGGCGCTGCCAATGCGCAGGGTCCGCGGCAGGGCGTCGCTGCCCAGGTCCAGCTCCCAGCCGTCACCTGCGGTCTGCGCAATCGCGGCGCCACTGGCGGCCTCGGGTGCGGTGAACGCGCCGGCCACCGCCAGATCGCTGCGCACCTGCACCTTCACCTTTCGGCGGAACACGAAGCGCTGCAGTTGCGACGCAATCGCATCGGCATCGCCGTCGGCCAGCACCAGCATCACGTGGTCGTCCGCCAGTCGAAGCAGCTGGAACACCGCCAAAGTGCGGCCCTTGGCACTCAGCCAAGCGCTCCACTGCCAGTGCTGCAGGGGCAGGGCGGTGACATCGCTGCTGAACTGGGCGTGGGCAAAGACAGCCGCATCCGGGCCTTGCAGGCTCAGCAGCTGGTGGCCGGGCAGGCGCGGATATCCGACGAAAGCAGGGGGCAGGTTGTCAGGCACGTGAACGAGGTCTAAAATTTGTGCGTTGCGAGACCGAACATGATAGGCCAAACAACCCCCACTCCCGACGACGAATCTGAAGCCCCGCTGGTCCCCGCGGCACCCGTGCCCGTGGAACAGGAAAAAGCAGAGGAATTCGGCGGCCGCGGCGGACTTGATCCGGTGCGGTACGGCGATTGGGAGAAAAACGGACGCTGCATCGATTTCTGATCAGCATTGAGCCAACGCGGCCGCGTGCCGCCCAGCCGAGACAACGAGCCCAGCGAATGGCGACCAGACAACGCCCACTTTCCCCGCACCTTCAGGTGTATCGCTGGCAGATTCAGATGGCCACCTCGATCCTGCATCGAGCCACTGGCGTCTTTCTGTCTGTTGGTGCCCTCATCATCGCCGCCGGCCTGCTGGCCCTGATGATGGGGCCCGAGTCCTGGAACTGCTTCACCGGCCACGCCGGGGCCTGGTATGGCCGCGTGTTCCTGTTCGCGTGGACATGGTCGTTCGCCTATCACCTGTGCAATGGCATCCGCCATGTGGTGCAGGACTTCGCCATCGGCTTCAGCATCCCCGCCTTCATCCGCAGCAGCTGGCTGTCGGTCATCGGCAGTCTGGTGATCACCCTGCTGGTGTGGGCCTATGTGATGTTCGGAGGTGCCGCGTGAGCAAGTTCCGTACCCCGTTGAAGAGCGTGCGTGGCCTTGGCTCGGCCAAGACCGGCACCGAGCACTTCGTGCACCAGCGCCTGACCGCCGCCGCCCTGGTGGCGCTGGGCATCTGGTTCCTGGTCTTCGTGCTGAGCCTGCTGGGCTCGGACTACGCGACCGCCGCCGCCGCCGTGGCCAAGCCGTGGAACGCGGTGCCGCTGATCGGCCTGCTGATCGCCATGTTCTGGCACGCGCAGCTCGGCATGCAGGTCGTGCTGGAAGACTACATCCACGAATCGCTGCTGGCCCTGGTGCTGCAGACCGCGGTGAAGTTCGTCGCCGTGCTCGGCATGATCGTCAGTGTGTTTGCGGTGGGCCGCATCGCCCTCGGCGTTGCCTGAGCCCAGGCACCAACACAGGAATCCAGATTAGATGTCCGCTTACAAGATCACCGAACACAAGTACGACATGGTCGTGGTCGGCGCCGGCGGCGCCGGCCTGCGCGCCACGTTCGGCCTGGCCGCCAAGGGCCTGCAGACCGTGTGCCTGACCAAGGTCTTCCCGACCCGTTCGCACACCGTTGCCGCCCAGGGCGGTATCTCGGCCGCACTCGCCAACATGGGCGAGGACGACTGGCGCTACCACTTCTTCGACACCATCAAGGGTTCGGACTGGCTGGGCGACCAGGACGCCATCGAATACATGTGCCGTGAGGCCATCCCGGCCATCATCGAGCTCGAACACTACGGCGTGCCGTTCTCGCGCACCGCCGAAGGCAAGATCTACCAGCGTCCGTTCGGTGGCATGACCACCAAGTACGGCGAAGGCCCGGCGGCGCAGCGTACCTGCGCGGCGGCCGACCGTACCGGCCACGCGATGCTGCACACCCTGTACCAGCAGTCGCTGAAGCACGATGCGCGCTTCATGATCGAGTACTTCGCACTCGACCTGATCTTCGATGACGAAGGCGCCTGCCGCGGCGTGCTGGCCCTGGACATGTCCGACGGCACCCTGCACCTGTTCCGCGCCCAGGGCGTGGTGCTGGCCACCGGCGGTTACGGCCGTGCCTACTTCAGCGCCACCTCGGCGCACACCTGCACCGGCGACGGTGGCGGCCTGGCCATGCGTGCCGGCATCGCCATGCAGGACATGGAGTTCGTGCAGTTCCATCCGACCGGCATCTACGGTGCCGGCTGCCTGATCACCGAGGGTGTCCGCGGTGAAGGTGGCATCCTGCGCAACAGCAGCGGCGAGCGCTTCATGGAGCGCTACGCACCGCACTACAAGGACCTGGCCTCGCGCGACGTGGTCAGCCGTTCGATGACCATCGAGATCCGCGAAGGCCGCGGCGTCGGCGAGCACAAGGACCACATCCTGCTCGACCTGACCCACCTCGGCCCGGGCGTGATCGACGAGAAGCTGCCGGGCATCGCAGAAAGCGCCCGCATCTTCGCCGGCGTCGACGTGCACAAGCAGCCGATCCCGGTCATCCCGACCGTGCACTACAACATGGGTGGCATTCCGACCAACTATCACGGCGAAGTCGTGCGCAAGGTCGGCGACAACCCGGATGCCGTGGTGCCGGGCCTGTACGCCATCGGTGAAGCCGCCTGCGTGTCCGTGCACGGCGCCAACCGCCTGGGCTCGAACTCGCTGCTGGACCTGGTGGTGTTCGGTCGTGCGGTGGCCAACCGCTGCGCCGAGACCATCAAGCCGGGCGCTTCGCACAAGCCGCTGCCGGCCGATGCCTGCGACAAGGCGCTGGGCCTGCTGGACAAGCTGCGCCACGCCAACGGCGATACCCCGACCTCGGTCATCCGTGATCGCATGCAGCGCACCATGCAGGCCGACGCCGCCGTCTTCCGCACCAGCCAGACGTTGAAGGAAGGCTGCGAGAAGATGGACAAGATCTTCGACTCGTTCCAGGACGTGAAGGTCTCCGACCGTTCGCTGGTGTGGAACTCGGACCTGATCGAGACCTATGAGCTGAACAACCTGCTGCTCAACGCGGTGGCGACGATCAACTCGGCCGAACAGCGCAAGGAAAGCCGCGGCGCGCATGCGCACGAGGACTATCCGGACCGCGACGACGTCAACTGGCAGAAGCACACCCTGGTCAGCGTCGACGAGAAGGGCAAGTGCAGCTTCGACTACCGTCCGGTGCACATGTACACGTTGACCGACGACGTGTCCGTGGTGCCGCCGAAGCCGCGCGTGTACTGATCCGACCCCGCCTACCATGCAATCCGCGCCCACGGGCGCGGGCCGCCTGAGCCAACGAGAGCAGCCATGGCCGAGTTTTCACTCCCCAAGAATTCCAAGATCACGAAGGGCAAGCACTTCCCCGTCAAGAACGGCGGCAAGAACGTGCGCACCTTCAAGATCTACCGCTGGAGTCCGGACGACGACAGCAACCCGCGCACCGATACCTATGAAGTCGATCTGGACGCCTGTGGCCCGATGGTCCTGGACGCCCTGATCAAGATCAAGAACGAGATCGACCCGACCCTGACCTTCCGCCGCTCCTGCCGCGAAGGTATCTGCGGTTCGTGCGCGATGAACATCGACGGCACCAACACCCTGGCCTGCACCCGAGCCATCTCGGACTGCGGCAAGAAGGAAGTGCCGATCTACCCGCTGCCGCACATGAACGTGGTCAAGGATCTGGTTCCGGACCTGACCCACTTCTACGCGCAGTACGCGTCGATCAAGCCGTGGATCCGCACCCAGACCCCGGCACCGCCGGACCGTGAGCGCCTGCAGTCGCCGGAAGACCGCAAGAAGCTGGACGGCCTGTACGAGTGCATCCTGTGCGCCTGCTGCTCGACCAGCTGCCCGAGCTACTGGTGGAACGGCGAGCGTTACCTTGGCCCGGCGATCCTGCTGCAGGCCTACCGCTGGATCATCGACTCGCGTGATGAGGACACCGGTGCGCGCCTGGACGATCTGGAAGATCCGTTCAAGCTGTACCGCTGCCACACCATCATGAACTGCGCCAGGACCTGCCCGAAGGGCCTGAACCCGGCGCTGGCGATCGCCGAGATCAAGAAGCTGATGATGGAACGCCGCGCCTGATCAGGCCCGGCTGTACCCGGTAGAGCCACGCCATGCGTGGCTGTGCCACCCCAGCAGAGCCACGCCATGCGTGGCTTTGCTGTATCTGGAGAAACACGATGGAAGAAGATGTTCTGCTGAAGAAGCTGCGCTGGCGTTGCCGCCGCGGCATGCGTGAGCTGGACCAGCTGTTCGGCCGTTACCTGGACCACGAATGGAGCACTGCGCCGACCGAAGAGCGCGAGGTTTTCCTGTTCCTGCTCGACTGCGAGGACGATAAGTTGTGGCGCTGGTTCATGGGCTACGAGGCCTGCCCGCATGCGCACGCGATCCCCCTCATGCAGAAGATCCTCGCCCTCAAGCCTTGAGTGGCGCCCCTCAAGGCTGCAGGCCGCCGCCCAACTGGTGGTGCTGCTGGCCGCACCCTTGCTGCTGCGCGCATCGGACCTGCCTTCACGGCTGCTGATGCCCGCGGTGGTGCTGGCCTGGAGCGTCGGGTTGGCCGAACTGGCCTGGCGCCAGCGCAGGCCACGCGTGCAGGTGCTTCTGCCGATGCCGCCCGAGCCGCTGCAGGTGGCTGGGCAGGACGTCGATGCACCCCAGCTGGTCGTGCGTGGCCCATGGCTGTTGTTGCTCTGGCGTGAGGATCGGCGCCGCCGGCGTCTGCTGTTCTGGCCGGATGTGCTCGATTCCGGGCAGCGACGTGAACTGCGACTGGCCGTGGCCGCACGTGGCGTTTCCCGTAGGCCCCGGTCGATGGCACCATAAGCTGAATTGACCGGCGTGCCTGCATGTTCAAACCCATTCCCGTGGCCATTGGCCTGCGCTACCTGCGCGCCAAGCGCCGCAACGGCTTCATCTCCTTCATCTCGATGGCATCGATCCTGGGCATCGCGCTCGGCGTCACGGTGCTGATCACCACCCTGGCGGTGATGAGCGGTTTCCAGAAGGAAATCCGCAGCCGCCTGCTGCAGATGACCGCGCACACCACCATCAGCCGCGACGGCGAGCCGATGCCGGACTGGATGCGCGTGGTCGACATCGCCCGCAAGGACCCGCGCGTGGCGGGTGCCGCGCCGTACATCGAGATCCAGTCGATGATCAGCGGCCCGCG
Source organism: Stenotrophomonas sp. GD03794 (assembly GCF_029842145.1). NCBI lineage: Bacteria > Pseudomonadati > Pseudomonadota > Gammaproteobacteria > Lysobacterales > Lysobacteraceae > Stenotrophomonas > Stenotrophomonas sp. GD03794. Next base: position 7,952 of record NZ_JAOCFV010000065.1, on the reverse strand, counting down.
CGTGCAGGGTGCGATCATCCAGGGCATCGATCCGGCGCTGGAGCCGAAGGTGTCGGTGATCGACAAGAAGGTCACCAAGGGCAGCTATGACAGCCTCACGCCGGGCAGCTTCAACCTGCTGCTGGGCAAGGAGCTGGCGATCTGGCTGGGCGTCGATGTCGGTGACCAGGTGCTGGTGACCTTTGCCGAAGTGCAGGGCACGCCTGCCGGCGCCGTGCCGAGGATGAAACGCTTTACCGTCAGCGGCATCTTCGAGGCTGGCTACAACGAGGTCGACCGCGGCGTCGGCTTTGCCAACATGCAGGACCTGGAGCGCGTGCTGCGCAGCGACGGCGCCACCGGCGTGCGCCTGAAACTGCACGACATGGACCGCTCGCTGGAAGTGGGCGTGGACCTGGCGCAGAGCCTTGGTGGTGCGTACCGGGTGAGTGACTGGACCCAGCAGAACGCCAACCTCTACCACTCGCTGCGCATGGAGAAGGTGGTGATGGGCATCCTGCTGTCGCTGATCATCGCCATGGGCGCGTTCAACCTGGTGTCCTCGCAGGTGATGCTGGTCACCGACAAGCAGGCCGACATCGCCATCCTGCGCACGCTGGGCTTGACCCCGGGCGGGGTGATGCAGGTGTTCATGGTGCAGGGCTCGCTGATCGGCATCTTCGGCACGCTGGCCGGCCTGATCGGCGGCATCACCCTGACCCTCAACCTGGAACGCATCCTCGGCGCCATCGAAAGCGTGTTCAACGTCAAGCTGCTGCCGGAGGACGTCTACTACATCACCGGCCTGCCGACCGACATGCAGACCGGCGACGTGGTGGCGATCACCGTGGTCGCGCTGCTGATGAGCTTCCTGGCCACCCTGTATCCCGCCTGGCGGGCAGCACGCACCCAGCCGGCGGAGGCCCTGCGTTATGAATAAGGTCTTCAACCGCGGCGATGAAGTGATCCGTGCCGAAGCACTGGGCAAGACCTACGCCGAAGGGCGCATGCAGACCCCGGTGTTCGATGGCCTGGACCTGACCGTGACCGCCGGCGAAACGGTGGCGATCATCGGTGCTTCCGGTGCCGGCAAGAGCACGCTGCTGCACCTGCTGGGTGGCCTGGACATTCCGACCGCGGGTGAGGTTTACGTGACCGGCCAGCGCATGTCAGCGCTGTCGGACACCGCGCGTGGCCTGCTGCGCAACCAGGCGCTGGGCTTCGTCTACCAGTTCCACCACCTGCTGCCTGAGTTCACCGCGCTGGAAAACGTGATGATGCCGGTGCTGCTGGCCGGTACTGCAGTGGCCGAGGCGAGCAGCCGGGCCACCACGCTGCTGGAAGCGGTCGGCCTCGGTCATCGCCTGGACCACAAGCCGGGCGAGCTGTCCGGCGGCGAACGCCAGCGTGCCGCGGTGGCACGTGCGCTGGTCAATCATCCGGCCTGCGTGCTCGGCGACGAGCCGACCGGCAACCTGGATGACCGCACCGCGGGCACTGTGTTCGAGCTGATGCTGGAACTCAACCGTGCGCGTCATACCAGCCTGGTGCTGGTCACCCACGACCGCAGCCTGGCGCGGCGCCTGGACCGGGTGCTGGAGCTGCGCGAAGGGCGCCTGCACGCATTGGCCCACGCCGACGTCTGAGGCGCTGGGCCCGCTTTGGTAGAAGCCGACCTTGGTCGGCTGCTCTTGCAGGGCAAGCGCCAACCAAGGTTGGCGACTACCGGAATCCCGAGCCTTGGGCCTGCTTGGGGTGACCGCCGACCGGCTGCTGAATGGGGTACTGGCTTTCGCGCCGGCGTTGTCTGCGCAGGCGCATGATGGCGACAGTTCCCCGAGGAGATCGCCATGAAGACCCCGATCCTGATGGCCGGACTCTGCCTGGCGCTGGCCGCCTGCGCGACCACTGGCCGGCTCAGCTCTGCCGAGAAGCTTGACCTGTACCGCGCCCATGCCGGCGGGCCGCAGAACGACATGCAGTTCTTCGGCAGCCTCAATGGCTGGACCGAACTGGGTGACAGCGCACTGGCGGTGTGGACGCGTCCCAGCGAGGCCTATCTGCTGGAGCTGAGAGGCCCCTGCCAGGACCTGCCGTATGCCACCGCCATCGGCCTGACCAGCCAGATGAACCGTGTTTCGGCGCGTTTCGACAAGGTGCTGGTGCGCGACCCCACCGGCGGCCCGCGCATGCCGTGCTTCATCGACAGCATCCGCAAGCTGGACGTGAAGGCGCTACGCGCCTCCGAGCAGGAGCTGCGCCAGGCGCAGGTGCAGGAGCGCGAGGAAAGCACGAAGTAGCGTGGTAGTGCCGGCGGCTGGCCGGCATCGCGCAGATGCCAGGTTGCCGGCCAGCGGCCGGCATTACCTGTGTGTCAGGCTTCCGGGGTGAAGCCGGCTGGCTTTTCCGCGTCCTTCTCGAACAGGAACTTGACCAGTTCGCCTTCAAGGAACGCGCGATGCTCCGGCGTGCGCGGCGACAGGCGGTTCTCGTTGATCAGCATGGTCTGGTGCGCCAACCACGCAGCCCAGGCCTGCTTGCCGATGTTGTTGAAGATGCGCTGGCCCAGTTCGCCGGGGTAGGGCACGAAGTCCAGGCCCTCGGCATCGCGTTGTTCGTACTGGCAGAAGACGGTTCGGGACATGGCACTCACTCGTGGTTGCGGGATTTCTTGGAGGTTCGTTTCGGCGCCTTGATGGTGGCGCCGTCGAGCAGCTTGCGGATCGGTGCCGGCAGGCCCAGCGTGGGCAGCTCGTCGGCGGCAACCCAGCGCAGCGTGGGTTCTTCCACGCGCAGGCCGTGCACCTGCCGCGACAGTACCTGCAGATGCAGCCTGTAGTGGCTGAAGGTGTGCTGCAGTATTGGCAGCTCTTCGGCCTCTTCCAGCGAGCCGTCGACGTGCACGTCGAACCAGTCCTGCAACACGCTGCCGGCATCGGCCTGCGGCAGCGTCCACAGCTGCGCCCAGATGCCGGTGTCCGGCCGCTTCTGCAGCAGCACGCGCTGCTGGGGGTCGCGCAGCAGCAGGGCCACCGCTTCCCGTTCGGGCAGGGTCTTGCTGGGCTTGGGTGTCGGCAGTTCGGTGGTGCGGCCTTCGCGGCGCGCCACGCAGTCGTCCTGCAGCGGGCAGATCACGCAGGCGGGTCTGGCACGGCTGCACACCGTCGCGCCCAGGTCCATCTGCGCCTGGGTGTAGTCAGCCATGCGCCCATTCGGCACCTGCGCCACGTGCGCCTCGGCGATCGCCCACAGCTGCTTCTCGATGGCCGGCAGCCCGGGGAAACCCTCGATGCCGTGGTAACGGCTGAGCACCCGCTTGACGTTGCCATCGAGGATCGCGAACGGGTCGTTCCAGGCCTGGCTGAGGATCGCACCGGCGGTGCTGCGGCCGATGCCGGGCAGGGCATGCAATGCATCGAAATCACGCGGCAGGTCGCCGTCGTGCAGTTCCACGCAGCGCTTCGCAGCGGCATGCAGGTTGCGTGCGCGGGCGTAGTAGCCGAGCCCGGCCCACCGCGCCATCACCGCGTCGTTGCTGGCGGCGGCGAGGTCGGGCAAGGTCGGGAAGTGCTGCAGGAACCGCTGGAAATACGGGATGACCGTACTCACCTGGGTCTGCTGCAGCATGATTTCCGACAGCCAGACCCGATAGGGGCTGCGCGGGTGCTGCCAGGGCAGGTCGTGGCGGCCGTGGTCGTCGAACCAGTGCAGCAGGCGGGCGACGAAGTCGTCAGTCTGCGTGGTTCCGGCGCTGGCGTGCGGCTGGCGGGGCATTGGTGTTCCAGAGAGGCAGCCACCCGTGGGGTGACTCTACTGGATTGCAGTAGAGCCACGCCATGCGTGGCTGCACGGTGTATCAGGCGCCCAGCGCTTCGGGCAGCAGGGCGTCGACGAAAGCTTCCGGGTCGAACACGCGCAGGTCTTCCGGGCGCTCGCCGATGCCGGCGAAACGGATCGGAATGCCGAACTCGCGGGCCAGTGCGAACACCACGCCGCCCTTGGCGGTGCCGTCCAGCTTGGTCACTACCAGGCCGGTCACGTTCACTGCGGCATTGAACTGGCGCAGCTGCGACAGCGCGTTCTGGCCAGTGGTGCCGTCGATCACCATCAGCACTTCGTGCGGGGCGGTGGGGTCGATCTTGCCGAGCACACGGCGGATCTTGCCCAGCTCGTTCATCAGGCCGGACTGGGTGTGCAGGCGGCCGGCGGTGTCGGCGATCAGCACCGAGGTGCCGCGGGCCTTGCCGGCCTGCAGCGCGTCGAATGCCACCGAAGCGGCATCGGCGTTCTGCCCCTGCGCGACCACGGCCACGCCGTTGCGCTCGCCCCAGGCCTGCAGCTGGGCCACGGCGGCGGCGCGGAAGGTATCGCCGGCGGCCAGCATCAGGCTGTGGCCGTCATCCTTGAAGCGCTTGGCCAGCTTGCCGATGGTGGTGGTCTTGCCGACGCCGTTGACGCCGACGGTGAGCACCACGAAGGGCTTGGCGTTGCGGTCGATCACCAGCGGCTTGGCCACCGGCTGCAGGATTGCGATCAGCTCGGCGCGCAGCGCGGCCAGCAGCGCATTGGCGTCGGCGAACTCGCGCGACTTCATGCGCTTGCGCAGGCCCTCGACCAGGTCGGTGGTGGCGCCCACGCCGACGTCGGCGGTGATCAGTGCGGTTTCCAGCTCGTCCAGCAGGTCGTCGTCGAGCTTGGGGTTGCGCGAGAACAGGCCGCCGAAGCTGCGCGCGATGACGCTGTTGCGCAGGCGTTCGCGCCAGCCGGGCTTGCCGGCAGGCGCCGGAACGGCGTCGACCGAGGCGGCGGCAGGCAGGTCGTCGGAGACCGGTGCCGGGGTCGGTGCAGGAGCGGGTTCCGGCAGCGGCGCAGGCACCGGCTCGATGGCTGGGGCAGCGACAGGGGCGACGTCGATCTGCGTGATCGGGGCCGGGGCAATGGGTGCCGGGACGGCAGGGACCACCGGAGCGGGAGCCACCGGGGTGGGTTCGACCATTACCGGGGCGACCGCTGCCGCGGGCGGCTCAACGGGGGCAGGTGCGGCCGGCGCAGCTACCGGCGCGGGTTCCTTGTCCTCGACCGGCGCGGCCGACGGGAATGCCGCCGCCAGCTCTTCAGCCGAGTAGTGCTGGGTCTTGGGAGCCTCCGTTGCGGGGGCATCCTGGGGCTTCTTGCGGCGGAAAAAACTGAGCATTGGCAAAAGGCGCTGAAATCAGAGGGATATGCTACCACTCGGGCCTGTCGGGCCGATGTGGACTCAAGGTCGCGGCCCACCGGCCGTTATCCGGTCCGGAGGGCTGCGCGAGGCGGCCCGGAGGCCGCCATGAACAACGTGATGGGAATCGCCCTCAGCGGGATGCGTGCGGCCCAGCAGGGCGTGCAGGTGGCCGCGCACAACGTGGCCAACCTGGCGACCCCGGATGCCCAGCACCTGCAGTTGCAGCGCATTACCACCGAGCAGGGTGGGGTGCAGGCTTTGGTGACGCCCACCGGCGCCGATGCCGGCGCGCCGCTGGGTGATCTGTTGGCCGCAAAAGCCGAGGTCGTGGCCTTCGCCGCCAATGCCGCGGTGATCCGCCGCCAGGACCAGATGCTGGGTTCGCTGCTGGATCGCGAGGTCTGAGCCGCCCGGCTTGGGTGGGTGTCAACCTTGGTTGACACGCTCGACGCCCTGGTAGGTGCCAACCTTGGTTGGCACGCTCGACGCCCTCGGTAGGTGCCAACCTTGGTTGGCACGCTCGACGCCCTCGGTAGGTGCCAACCTTGGTTGGCACGCTTTTGGGGCGCCAACCAAGGTTGGCCTCTGCCAGGGCAGCAGTGCCAACCAAGGTTGGCACCTACCAGAGCATCGCCGGGCTATGCCCGGCGACCACCCTGTCGATCAGGCCGACAGCTCCAGCAGCAGCTTGTTCAGGCGCGCCACGTAGGCGCCCGGATCCTTCAGGCTGTCACCGGCGGCCAACGCAGCCTGGTCGAACAGCACCCGGCCGAGGTCGTCGAAACGCGCGCCATCGGCTTCGGCATCGAGCTTGGCGATCAGTGGGTGGCCCGGGTTGATCTCCAGCACCGGCTTGCTGTCCGGCACCTTCTGCCCGCTGGCTTCCAGGATCTGGCGCATCTGCAGGCCCAGGTCCTGTTCGCCGATGGCCAGCACCGCCGGCGAATCGGTCAGGCGGTGCGAGACGCGCACTTCGGCCACGTCGTCGCCCAGCACCGTCTTCAGGCGCTCGACCAGGCCCTGCTTGTCCTTGGCCGCCGCTTCCTGTTCCTGCTTGTCCGCTTCGGTTTCCAGCGCGCCCAGGTCGAGGTCGCCACGGGCGATGTCGACGAAGCCCTTGCCATCGAAATCGGTCAGGTAGCCCATCAGCCACTCATCGATGCGGTCGGTCAGCAGCAGCACTTCCACGCCCTTCTTGCGGAACACTTCCAGGTGCGGGCTGTTGCGCACCTGGCTATAGCTCTCGCCGGTCAGGTAGTAGATCTTGTCCTGGCCTTCGGTCATGCGGCCGAGGTAGTCGGCCAGCGACACGGTCTGCGCATCGCCGTCGCCACGGGTGGAGGCGAAGCGCAGCAGGCCGGCCACCTTCTCGCGGTTGTTGTAGTCCTCGGCCGGGCCTTCCTTCAGTACCTGGCCGAATTCCTTCCAGAACGTGGCGTACTGCTCCGGCTTGTCGGTGGCCAGCTTCTCCAGCATGTCCAGCGAGCGCTTGGTCAGCGCCGCCTTCATCGAATCGATGACCGGACCGGACTGCAGGATCTCGCGCGAGACGTTCAGCGACAGGTCGTTGGAATCGACCACGCCCTTGATGAAGCGCAGGTACAGCGGCAGGAACTGCTCGGCCTGGTCCATCACGAACACGCGCTGCACGTACAGCTTCAGGCCCTTGGGCGCATCGCGGTGGTACAGGTCGAACGGTGCGCGGCCGGGCACGTACAGCAGCGAGGTGTACTCCAGCTTGCCCTCGACCTTGTTGTGGCTCCACGCCAGCGGGTCGCTGTGATCGTGCGCGACGTGCTTGTAGAACTCGGTGTACTCGGCGTCGCTGATCTCGGTGCGCGGGCGGGTCCACAGCGCGCTGGCGCGGTTGACGGTCTCCCACTCACCGGCGGCGCCTTCTTCGCCCTCCTTCGGCATCTGGATCGGCAGGCCGATGTGGTCCGAGTACTTCTTGAGGATGCTGCGCAGGCGCCAGCCATCGGCGAAGTCGTGCTCGCCGTCCTTCAGGTGCAGCACGATGCGGGTGCCGCGCTCGGCCTTGTCGACGGTGGCGACGTCGAAATCGCCTTCGCCGCGCGAGGTCCAGCGCACGCCTTCGCCTGCAGCCAGGCCGGCGCGGCGCGAGGTCACTTCCACTTCGTCGGCGACGATGAAGGCGCTGTAGAAGCCGACGCCGAACTGGCCGATCAGCTGCGAATCCTTCTTCTGGTCGCCGGACAGCTGGCGCAGGAAGTCGCCGGTGCCGGACTTTGCAATCGTGCCGAGGTGGGCGATGGCTTCGGCGCGGCTCATGCCGATGCCGTTGTCTTCGATGGTGATGGTGTGGGCGGTGGGGTCGAAGCTGATGCGCACGCGCAGCTCGCTGTCGCCTTCCAGCAGGGCCGGCTGGGTCAAGGCCTCGAAACGCAGCTTGTCGGCGGCATCGGCGGCGTTGGAGACCAGCTCGCGGAGGAAGATTTCCTTGTTGGAGTACAGCGAGTGGATCATCAGCTGCAGCAGCTGCTTGACTTCGGTCTGGAAGCCAAGGGTTTCGGTCTGGGTGGTCTCGGTCATCGATAAGGCTCCGTGTGCAATGCCGCGCCAGCGCGTGCGGCCTCGCCAAGGGGTATGGCTGATTGTCCCGAAATCAAGGGGTTGTTCTGGCAGGGCTGCGCCCTGCACCCGCCGAGGCCAGAGCAGCAACAGCAACAGCAACAGCAACAGCAACAGCCACAGCCGGCTCTTGGCTGTCTGTTGGTTAGGCGGGGCGGTGTGG
>NZ_JAOCFV010000064.1:0-26310 GCF_029842145.1 Stenotrophomonas sp. GD03794 | reverse complement strand
TTCATCCACGCATGCGTGGATCTACCGTGTCGACCAAGGTCGACAACTACCAACAGCCTCCGGAATCTGTCAGAGGCGGGGCGGTGTGGATGTGCAGGACCGTTGGCGCCATGGATGGCGCCATCGAGCCCCCATGGATGGGTTTACGGCGTGTCCTGCACATCCACACCGCCCCGCCATCCCACGGAATACCAGCTTTGGCTGTTGCTTCGGCTGTTGCTGTTGCTTGAACGCTTCGGCAGGTGCAGGGCGCAGCCCTGCCGAACAACCCTTTACTTGACCTGCACGTCGATCACGCCGTTGCCAACGCGGGCCTGCAGTGCATCACCGGGCTGTACCTGGTCGACCTGGCGTACCAGCGAGCCATCGTCACTGCGGGTCAGGATGCTGTAGCCACGCGCCACGGTCGCCAGCGGGCTGACCGCTTCCAGCGAACGCGCCAGTCCGCGCAGGCGCAGGGCATCGCGCTCCAGCAGACGCTGCATGGCCACCTGCGGCCGCCCGCGCAGGGCAGCCAGGCGGCGCTGCATCGCGTCGAGCTGGCGTTGCGGATGGTGCCCGCGCAGCACCGCCGCCGCATGGCGCAGGCGCGCGGCGCGGCGCTCCTGCTGCTGGTTGAACGCGGCATGCAGGCGCCGGCCCAGATCGAGCTGGCGGCGGCGCAGCAGGTCCAGCCGCGCCTGCGGGCTCTGTGCGTTCAGGCGCAGCAGGGCACGATCGGCGCGCTGCATCACCTGCTGCATCGCATGCCGTTGCAGCTGCACCATGCGCGCCGCAGTCCGGCGCAGGCGCAACGCCAGTTCGCGCTGGTCCGGTACCAGCAGTTCGGCCGCCACCGAAGGCGTCGGTGCGCGCAGGTCGGCGGCGAAGTCGCTGAGGCTGAAGTCGGTTTCGTGGCCGACCGCCGAGACCACTGGCGTGTTGCTGGCGGCGATGGCGCGGGCCAGCGCTTCATCGTTGAACGCCCACAGGTCTTCCAGTGAACCGCCACCGCGGGTCAGCAGGATCACGTCGTAGCGGCCACTGGCGTCGGCGGCCTGCAGCAGGCGGGTGATCTGTGCAGCGGCGCTGCTGCCCTGCACCAGGGTCGGCAGCAGGTCCACTTCCAGCAGCGGGAAACGGCGCTCAAGCACGCTCAGTACGTCGCGCACGGCGGCGCCGGTCGGCGAGGTGATCACTGCCAGGCGCTGCACGTGTGCGGGCATCGGCCGCTTGCGTGCCGGGTCGAACAGGCCCTCGGCCTCCAGGCGTGCCTTCAGCTCCTCGAAGGCGCGGCGCAGCGCGCCTTCGCCGGCTTCTTCCATGTGGTCCAGCACCATCTGGTACTCGCCACGGGCGTCGTACAGGGTCACCTTGCCGCGCACCAGCACGCGCATGCCTTCGCGCGGCACGAACTTCAGGTACTGCGCCTTCATCCGGAACATCGCTGCGCGCAGCTGCGCACGTGCGTCCTTCAGGGTGAAATACAGGTGCCCGGAGGAAGGGCGCGCCACGCTGCCCAGCTCGGCCTCGACCCAGATCGCCGGGAAGCTGCCTTCCAGCAGGTCGCGGGCCAGGGTGTTGAGCTGGCTGGGGGTGAGGATGTCGTTGTTGCGTGGCTGCATGGGAACGGCGTGCTGCGGGCGGAACGGGGGCTCAGGATCGCACGTCAGCGCACCGCGTGCTGGCCCAGCGCCCACTGCACGTGTGCACGCACCAACGGCGAGGGATCATCGACGCGGGTATGCAGCGCGGCCAGCGTCTCTGCCGTGGTCGGCGCGTTGCCCAGCGCCACCGCGATGTTGCGCAGCCAGCGTTCATGGCCGCTGCGCCGGATCGGGCTGCCTTCGGTACGGCGCAGGAACTCGGTTTCATCCCAGGCGAACAACTGGTCCAGGCGCGCGATATCGAGATTGTTGCGCGCGCGGAAATCGGCTTCGTCGGTGCGCTTGGCGAATTTGTTCCAGGGGCAGACCAGCTGGCAGTCGTCGCAGCCGTAGATGCGGTTGCCCATCAGCGGCCGCATGTCTTCGGGAATGGGACCGTCGTGCTCGATGGTCAGGTAGGAAATGCAGCGCCGCGCGTCCAGCCGCTGCGGGCCGATGATGGCCTGGGTGGGGCAGACATCGATGCAGCGCGTGCAGGTACCGCAGTGGGCAGTGGCCGGCGCGTCGATCGGCAGGGGGATGTCGATATAGATCTCGCCGATGAAGAACCAGGAACCGCCGTGACGGTCGATCAGGCAGGTGTGCTTGCCGATCCAGCCGAGCCCGGCGTTGCGCGCCAGTGCGCGTTCCAGCACCGGTGCCGAATCGACGAAAACGCGGTAGCCCAGCGGCGCCACCTCATCGTTGATCTGCATGGCGAGCTTCTGCAGGCGGTTGCGCATCAGCTTGTGGTAGTCGCGGCCCAGCGCGTAACGGGCCACGTAGGCACGGCCGGGATCGGCCAAGGTCGCCCAGGCTTCGGTGTCGTCCTTGTGGCTGTAGTCCATGCCCACCGAGATCACCCGCACGGTGCCGGGCAGCAGTTCGGCCGGCCGCGCACGCAGCGTGCCGTGGCGCGCCATCCAGTCCATCGTGCCGTACAGGCCCTGGCCCAGCCAGTCGGCCAGATGCGCCTCATCCTCGCCCAGCTCGATGCCGGCGATGCCGCAGCGCTGGAAGCCATGCGCACGGGCCAGTTCGCGGATGCGCTGCACGGCCTGGGCCGGATCGACGGGGGCGGGGACGGGGGACATGCGCACCAGTATAAAATCCCTGCATGCCCGATCTTTCCCTTCTGTTCGATACCGCAGCAGCGCGCGCGCTCGATGGACGCGCATCGGCGCTGGCCGGTGATGGTGGCTGGAGCCTGATGGCCCAGGCCGGTCTGGCCGGCTGGCAGTGCCTCCTGCAGCAGTGGCCGGAAGCCCTCCAGCTATGCGTGCTGGCCGGTGCCGGCAACAACGGTGGCGACGGTTACGTGCTGGCCCGCCATGCCGTGCGGTCAGGGCGGCAGGTACAGGTGGTCACGCTGCCCGGCACGGCGCCCGCCACGGCGCTGGCGGCGCAGGCTGCAGCGGAATTTGCCGCGGCAGGCGGCTGCATCGTTGCGTTCGACGGTCAGTTGCCGGCTGCTGAGGTCTATGTAGACGCACTGTTCGGGCTTGGCCTGGACCGGGCGCCAGCCGGCATGGCCCAGTCGCTGATCGAGGCCCTCAATGCGGCGCAACGGCCGGTGCTGGCGATGGATGTGCCGAGTGGCGTTGATGCCGACAGCGGTTGTGTGCCCGGCGTGGCGGTGAAGGCCACTGTCACGTTGCAGTTCATCGCGTGTCACCGCGGCCTGTACACCGGTGATGCCCTGGAACAGGTGGGCCAGCGTCGGCTGGCGCCACTTGAACTGCCTGATCAGGCCTGGGACGGTATCCACGCCAGCGCGCAGCGCTGGACGGGCGACCGCTTGCCGGTGCTGCTGCCACCGCGACGCGCCAATACCCACAAGGGAGAATCGGGCCACGTTCTCTGCATCGGTGGAAACCACGGCAGTGGCGGCGCGGTCGTGATGGCTGCCGAGGCGGCGCTGCGTGCTGGCGCGGGCCTGCTCAGCGTTGGCACCCGTCGCGATCACGTCGGCCCCTTGCTGGCGCGCCTGCCCGAGGCCATGGCCCACGCGCTGGAAGATGGTGACGCGCTGCCGGCGCTGCTGGACAGGGCCGGAGTGGTGGCGATCGGCCCCGGGCTGGGCCAGGACGAGTGGGCGCGCGCACTCTTTGCACGGGTGCTGGCGTGTGACAAGCCGCTGGTGGTTGATGCCGATGCACTGAATCTGCTGGCGAAGGATCCGCGCGCACTGCCGCACGCGATCCTCACGCCACACCCGGGCGAGGCCGCGCGCCTGCTCGGGTGCAGCACCGCTGACATCCAGGCTGATCGCTATGGCAGTGCACAGGCATTGGCCGAGCGCTTCCACGCCGTGGTGGTGCTGAAGGGCGCGGGCAGCATCGTGGCGGCACCCGCGCAGACGCCACGGCTGATTGCTGCGGGCAATCCCGGCATGGCCGTGGGGGGCATGGGCGACCTGCTCACCGGCATCATCGCCAGCCTGCGTGCTCAGGGCCTGACCGCCTTCGACGCCGCTGCGGCTGGCGCGTTGCTGCACGCGCTCGCCGGCGATGCTGCGGCCGCCGACGGCGCGCGTGGCCTGCTTCCCACTGACCTGCTGGCGCCGCTGCGGCGACTGGCCAACCCGGACCTCTCTTCATGACCGACTTCTTTCTTGCCGACAGCGATGCCACCGAACAGCTCGGGCAGTGGCTGGCCGCCACCCGACCACCGCAGGCGCTGGTCGAACTGCGCGGCGACCTGGGCGCCGGCAAGTCCACCACGGCCCGCGCGCTGCTGCGCGCGCTGGGCGTGCAGGGCGCGATCCGCAGCCCGACCTATACCCTTGTCGAGCGCTATCCACTGGCCAGCGGTGGCGAGGCGTGGCATCTGGACCTGTACCGGATCGGCCAGGCCGGAGAGCTCGATTTCCTCGGCCTGGACGAAGGCAGTGCGGTGTTGTGGCTGGTCGAATGGCCGGAACGAGGCGCCGGCGCGCTGCCACCGACCGACCTGGTGGTGGCGCTGGAGATCGAAGGGCAGGGGCGTCGCGCCCGTCTCACTGGGGCCAGCGACATCGGACATGAATGGCTGGAACGGCTACCCCAAGGGGGCGACTTGCAGGCCATTTCTGTCGGCTGACGAGAACAAACACCGGCAGGTTACGGATTATTAAGGAAAAAGGTGTTGCATTCCGTTCAGCGCGGTGATTGAATCCTGAGCCATGCGCCCGGGGAACCGTCTCATTGCCATCTGTGCCGCCGTCGGACTGGGTCTGGCGAGCGTCAGTGCGTGGGCCGGCGAAGTCCGCCAGGTCCTGCTGAATACCGGCGCTACCGGCACCCGTGCCGAGATCTCGCTGGTCGGCAGTGGCGGTTACAAGACCCTGTCGTTGGCCGGTCCGAACCGCCTGGTGGTCGATTTCCCGGATTCCAGCGCCATACGCAACCTGAAGATGCCGGCCGCGCAGGGCGTGGTTACGGCGGTGCGTACCGGACAGCCGGTGCCGGGCACTTTCCGTGTCGTTTTCGACCTCGCTGAATCGGTGGCGCCGTTCCGCCCGCAGATGCAGCGCGAGGGCAATGAATCCAAGCTGGTGATCGAATGGCCGGGCGATGGTCCTGCCGTGGCCGCCAGTCGTCCTGCGGCGACGCCGGCGGTACAGCCGCAGGTCCCTGCCAGCACGCCCGCACCGACGCCGGCCGAGAGCGCGCAGTCGCGCAACGACGCCGCGCGCGCCACCGCACTGTTGACCGCGCAGGTACAGCAGCAGGCCAGCGCCGCCGCTGCCACACCGGCCACGCCGACCCCGGCGCCGTCCACCGCTCCAGCCCAGGTCGCGGCAGCGGGTACGGCTGCCAGCAGCACGCCGTCCGCATCGCCGGCTGCGATCCTTGCCGGCCAGCGTACCGCCGCCGTGGTAACCACGCCGCCGGCCACAGCGCCTGCACCGGTTCCGGCGACGGTGGTGCCACCGCGTCCGGCCATGCCCAGCGATGCCTCGCGCATCCGCATGCAGGCCGGCATGCGCCACCTGGTGGTGGCCATCGATCCAGGCCACGGCGGCCAGGACCCTGGTGCGATCGGCCCGACCGGCAAGCGCGAGAAGGATGTGACCCTGGCCGTGGCGCGTGAGCTGGCCCGCCAGGTCAACGCGACGCCGGGCCTGAAGGCTTACCTGACCCGCGACAGCGATGTGTTCATCCCGCTGCCGATGCGTGCGCAGAAGGCGCGTGCGAACAAGGCCGACATCTTCATTTCGATCCATGCCGACGCGGCGGAAAACCGTTCGGCCACCGGTTCGTCGGTGTACGTGCTGTCGACCAAGGGCGCCTCTTCGCAGCGCGCCCGTTGGCTGGCAGACAAGGAAAACGCGGCCGACCTGGTCGGTGGCGTGCGCCTGCAGCAGACCGAAGGCACGCTCGCCAACGTGCTGCTGGACCTGGCCCAGAGCGGCTACATGAAGGCATCCGAGGACGCGGCCGGCCATGTGCTGGGCGGCCTGAAGCGGATCGGCAACAACCACAAGCCGAACATCGAGCGCGCCAACTTCGCAGTGCTGCGCACTTCGGACATGCCGGCGATGCTGGTGGAGACCGCGTTCATCTCCAATCCGGATGAAGAGCGCCGCCTGATCGATCCGGCCTACCAGCGCAAGATCGCCGGGGCCGTGCTGGATGGTGTGCACACCTTCTTCAGCCGCCAGCCGCCCCCGGGCACGCTGTACGCGGCCCGCGCCCAGGCCGAGATCGACGCAGCCGGCACCATGGCCGGCGGCAGCAAATAACCCGCCGAAGGCGGGTTATTGCTTTCTGTAGAGCCGAGCGGCGCTCGACTGGGCCTTCCCGGTAGCCCGTCAGTCGAGCATGGCTCGACTCTACCCTCGGCCGCTCCGTTATCATCCCCGCATGACGTCTGCTACCCATCCGCGCCCGATCCGGCCGTTGCCGGAGATCCTGATCAACCAGATCGCTGCAGGCGAAGTGGTCGAACGTCCTGCGTCGGTGGTCAAGGAACTGGTCGAGAACGCGATCGACGCCGGCGCCAGCCGCGTCGATATCGACCTTGAGGAGGGCGGTGTCCGCCTGATCCGCATCCGTGACAACGGCAGTGGCATCGCACCGGAACAGTTGCCACTGGCGGTCTCACGCCACGCCACCAGCAAGATCGCCGATCTGGACGATCTTGAATCGGTGGCCACGCTCGGCTTCCGTGGTGAGGCGCTGCCCTCGATCGCATCGGTCAGCCGCTTCACCCTGTCCTCGCGCCGCGCACATGACGAACATGGTTCGGCACTGCAGATCGAAGGCGGCAAGATCGGCGAAGTGACCCCGCGCGCGCATGCGCCCGGCACCACGGTGGAAGTGCGCGAGCTGTTCTACAACGTGCCGGCGCGGCGCAAGTTCCTGCGCGCAGAACGCACCGAACTGGGCCATATCGAAGAATGGCTGCGTTCACTGGCGCTGGCGCGGCCGGATGTCGAACTGCGCGTGTCGCACAACGGCAAGGCCTCGCGCCGCTACAAGCCGGGCGATCTGTATTCCGATGCGCGCCTGGCCGAAACACTGGGCGAGGATTTCGCCAACCAGGCCGTGCGTGTGGATCACAGCGGTGCCGGCCTGCGGCTGCACGGCTGGATCGCGCAGCCGCATTATTCGCGGGCCAGTGCCGACCAGCAGTACCTGTACGTCAACGGTCGCTCGGTGCGCGACCGCAGCGTCGCCCACGCCGTGAAGATGGCCTATGGCGATGTGCTGTATCACGGCCGCCAACCGGCCTACGTGCTGTTCCTGGAACTTGACCCGACCCGCGTCGACGTCAACGTGCATCCGGCCAAGCACGAGGTGCGCTTCCGCGACTCGCGACTGGTCCATGATTTCGTCTACCGCACCCTGAAGGATGCGCTGGCCGACACCCGTGCCGGCATGTCGGCGCAGGACATCGGTGCCGGCCCCGCGCATCCGGTCGATGCGGCCATGGCTCCGATGGCATCGAGCGCGGGCGCCTCTGGTTTCGGGCTGGTGCGCGGTCCGGCACCCGGTGCCGGCTCGGGCGGGGGCGGTGGATTCTCCGGGTGGCGACCGCAGCAGCCACTGGGCCTGCAGGTGGCCGATGCACCGGCGGCCTATGCCGCGCTGTATGCCACGCCGGCCGGTGCCGAGCGTGCAGCGGCACTGCCACCGATGCCCACCGAGAATGGGCTGCCGGTCACCAGTGCCGACGCAGGCGTACCGCCGCTGGGCTACGCCATCGCGCAGCTGCACGGCATCTACATCCTGGCCGAGAATGCAGAAGGCCTGATCGTGGTCGACATGCATGCGGCGCACGAGCGCATCGGCTACGAGCGCCTGAAGAACGCACACGATGGCATCGGCCTGCAGTCGCAGCCGTTGCTGGTGCCGATCACGCTGGCGGTCGGCGAGCGCGAAGCGGATACCGCTGAAAGCGAAGCCGAAACGCTGGCCGCACTCGGCTTCGAGGTGACCCGTGCCGGCCCGGGATCGCTGCATGTGCGCAGCATTCCAGCGCTGCTGGCGCATGCCGAACCGGAAGGGCTGCTGCGCGACGTGCTGACCGACCTGCGCGAACACGGCCAGAGCCGGCGCGTGGCCAGTGCTCGCGATGAGCTGCTGTCGACCATGGCCTGCCATGGCGCGGTGCGCGCCAACCGGCGGCTGACCGTGCCGGAAATGAACGCGCTGCTGCGCGACATGGAAATCACCGAGCGGTCCGGCCAGTGCAACCACGGCCGGCCGACCTGGGCCCGTTTTTCGCTGGCGGAGATCGACCGCTGGTTCCTGCGCGGACGTTGAGGGGAGCATCGATGCGTTATCGGGGAATGGCGGGCCTGCTGGCCGCCGTGGTGTTGGCCGCCTGCAGCCCGGCAACACCGCCGGCGCCGACGGCCGCTGAAGATCCTGCCTACGCGGCCGGGCAGCAGCAATGGCGTGTAGCGCGCTACCAGGACCTGACCCGGCCGGATGGCTGGACGGCGCTGGTCGGCCTGCACTGGCTGCAGAACAAATCGCACTTCGTCGGCAGCGGCGCGACCAATGGCATCCGCCTCGCGGTTGGGCCGGACAAGCTGGGCCTGCTGCGCCGCGAAGGGACGCAGTGGTGGTTTACACCTGAGGCCGGCGTTGACGTCAGCCACGACGGGCAACCGGTACGCGGCCGCATCCGTGTCGACACCGACAAGGATCCGCAGCCGACGCTGCTCGCCTTCGATGGCGGCAAGGGCCAGCTGAGCATCATCCGCCGTGGTCCGCGTGATGCGCTGCGGGTCAAGCATGCCGATGCGCCGGCACGTCGCGATTTCGGTGGCCTGGAGTACTGGCCGGGTGGTCCGGACTGGCAGGTGCAGGCGCGCTTCATCGCGCACCCGCCGGGCAAGACCCTGCCCATCGTCGACATCACCGGCCTGACCACCGAAATGCCCAATGCCGGCGCGGTCGAGTTCCAGCGTGATGGCCGCAGCTGGCGGCTGGAGGCGATCGGTGCGCCGGGGCAGCCGCTGTTCCTGATCTTTGCCGATCGCACCAGTGGCCGCGGCAGCTATCCGGCCGGTCGCTATCTGGATACCGATGCACCCGCTGCCGATGGCACCGTGCGCATCGATTTCAACCATGCCTACAACCCGCCGTGTGCATTCACCGCCTACGCGACCTGTCCGCTGGCGCCACCGGAAAACCGGTTGGACCTGCGCGTGGAAGCGGGCGAGAAGGCCTACCACCTGCCTGAAGGAGAAGGCTGATATGCCGATCAGATCCCTGTTGCGTGCCACCGTTCTGTTGGCGGCCTGTGCGCTGGCACCGCTGGTTGCAGCGCGTACCGTGCAAGCCGATACCGCTGGCGCAGCGGCGGCCAAGCCGCCGGTGCCGTTGCTGTGGAAAGTGACCGGCCCGGGCGATTCGCGCCTCTACCTGCTCGGTTCCTTCCACCTGCTGAAGCCGCAGGATTACCCGTTGTCGCCCGATGTCGAACAGGCGTTCGAGGCCTCGCAGCGGGTCGTGTTCGAACTGTCGCCGGAAGACATGCAGTCACCACAGTTGGCCAGCCGCATGGTGCAGGCGGCGGTCCGCACCGATGGCAGCGAGCTCAAGCGCGATCTTGATGCTGCGACCTGGCAGAAGCTGCAGGTGTTCGCCACCGAAAACAAGCTGCCGCTGGCGCAGATGCAGGGGATGAAGCCGTGGTTTGTCGGCCTGAGCATTTCGGTCGGGCAGATGCAGAAGCTGGGCCTGGACCCGGCACTGGGCCTGGACCGTCACTTCATGGAGCGTGCGCAGAAGACCGGGCGCAAGACCGCGGGACTGGAAGACATCGACACCCAGATCGGCATGCTTGACGGAATGACGCTGCAGGAACAGCGGCAGATGCTGGCCGAAGCGCTGGACCAGGCCGGCAAGGCCGACGAGCAGGCACGCCAGCTGCACGACGCCTGGCGCCGCGGTGACGAGCGCGTGCTGTGGACCCGGATGGCGGCGGAAATGCGCCAGCAGTATCCGCAGCTGTATCAGCGCATCAACACCGGCCGCAATGACGCCTGGGTGCCGAAACTGCTGCCGTACCTGCAGGCCGGGCAGGGCGGTACGCTGGTGGTGGTCGGCACGCTGCACCTGCTGGGCAGTGATGGCGTGGTCGAGAAGCTGAAGGCGAAGGGCTACAAGGTCGAGCGCGTATGCACGGGGTGCAAGGCGAAACGCTGACTTACGGTTGGCGCGATGCCAAACAAAACGGCGCGCCAGTGGCGCGCCGTTTTCGTATCAGCCCTTGCAGCAGCTCAGCGGCGGGTCTTGCCGCCGGTGCCGGTGCCGGGTTCGTTCGGCTTGTTGCCGGTACCTGCGCCGGTTCCGGTTCCGGTGCCGCCCGGACGCGGGCCACCGAAGCCAGTGCCCATGTTGCGCTGGAATTCCTGCCACAGCTCCAGGTTGCGCTCGGTCAGCTGGTTCATCATCGCCCACGGGGTCTGGCCCAGCAGGTTGCCCATCTGCTGGCGGAATTGCTGCTGCTGGTCGAGGAAGACCTGCATGCTGCGCTCCAGGTAATTGCCCATGAAGCCCTGCAGGGAGTCGCCGTAGAAGCGGATCAGCTGGCTCAGCAGCTGGGTGGACAGCATCGGTTCGCCGTCCTGTTCCTGGTCGGCGATGATCTGCAGCAGGACCGATCGCGTGAGGTCGTCGCCGCTCTTGGCGTCGCGGACTTCGAAGTCTTCACCGTCCAGGATCAGCTGCCGCACGTCCTCGATGGTGATGTAGCTGGAGATCTCGGTGTCGTAGAGACGGCGGTTCGGATACTTCTTGATGATGCGGGTCGCAGCCATGAAGCGGTACTCGTCACAGTAGACGCGCAGCATGGCGCAGTGCAGCAGCCGTTGCAACCGCCTCAGCCCCCGCCAGGCTTGGCTTTCGGCGGCGATCATGTTGCGCAACAAGGGTTTGCGTGTTGCGCAGCATGACCATCGGCAGGGGCCGGCGGCGTTCGCCGCGAGGGCCCGCTGCGCGGCCTACCAACCCATATGGTGGCCGCCGTTGATGTCCAGGTTGCTACCGGTGATCCACGAGGCTTCATCGGCGACCAGGAACGAGACGCCGTACGCGATTTCCTCCGGCTTGCCGAGGCGTCCGGTGGGGATGTCGGCGATGATCTTGGCACGCACCTCCTCCGGCACCGCCATCACCATGTCGGTAGCGACGTAGCCGGGCGAGATGGTGTTGACGGTGATGCCGAAGCCGGCGTTCTCGCGGGCCAGCGAGATGGTGAAGCCGTGCATGCCGGCCTTGGCCGCCGCGTAGTTGGCCTGGCCGTACTGGCCTTTCAGTCCGTTGATCGAGCTGATCTGGATGACCCGGCCCCAGCCGCGGCGGCGCATGCCCTCGATGACCGGACGGGTGACGTTGAACACCGAATTGAGGTTGGTGTTGATCACATCGTGCCACTGGTCTGCGCGCATGCGGTGGAAGGTGGTGTCGCGGGTGATGCCGGCGTTGTTGACCAGGATCTCGACCGGGCCCAGTTCGGCCTCGACCGCGCGCACCAGCGCTTCGGCGCTGTCCGGATCGGAGACATCGCCCGGGAAGATCGACACGCTGTAGCCGCGTTCGGTCATCGCCTGCTGCCAGGCGCGGGCCTTGGCCTCGTCGCGGTAGTTGGTGGCGACCCGGTGGCCCTGGTCGGCCAGGCGTTGGCAGATGGCGGTACCGATGCCGCCGGTTCCGCCGGTGACCAGTGCGACGCGAGATGTCATGGAGTGCTGTCCGGGTATCAGGTGGGGGAAGGGGGATTCTGCAACATCGGCGCGGAAAGTGCGCCGGCGGGCAACAGGATATCGGCACGCGGCAGCCGCGCCGGGTCGAAGGCCTGTCGAGCGGCGGCCAGCAGCGCGTCCAGATCGCGTGCCTGCGCCAGCGCCTCAGGGGCTTGGCCGAGCAGCTGCCAGAGCTGGCGAAGCACCGGCAGCGGGCGTGCGCTGTCCACCGGCAGCGCCGCCAGTGACTTGGACAGTTTGTGGCCCGGCGCATCCAGCAGCAGCGGCAGGTGCCAGTAGCGCGGCACCGCCAGGCCCAATGCCTGCTGCAGCAGGATCTGCCGTGCCGTGGAGTCGAGCAGGTCGGCACCGCGCACCACTTCGGTCACCCCCTGCGCGGCGTCATCGACCACCACCGCCAGCTGGTAGGCCCAGCAGCCGTCCGCACGGCGCAGCACGAAGTCACCGACCTCGGCATGCACGTCCTGCTGCTGCGGGCCGCGCAGGCCATCGTCGAAGCGCACGATGCTGCCCGCTGGCACGCGGAAGCGGACGGCAGGGTCCGGTCGTGGTTGCCGTGCGACGCAGCGATGATGGATGCCGCCACTGGCGGCCAGTTCGCTGCGACTGCAGTGGCAGACAAAGGCCTGGTCGCTGGCCAGCAACACATCCAGCGCGGCCTGGTAGGCCTCGCCACGCGTGCTCTGCCAGAGTACCGGGCCATCGTGGACCAGGCCGAACGCGGACAGTGCCTGGAGTTGCGAATCCGCTGCACCGGGCACGGTGCGCGGCGGGTCGACGTCTTCGACGCGCAGGCGCCACAGGCCGCCGTGATGGCGGGCGAGCAGCCAGCTGCCGAAGGCGGCGAGCAGGGATCCGGGGTGGAGCTGGCCGGTCGGCGAGGGCGCGAAACGGCCGGTGGGAATAGGGGAGGTCATGCTGGCTGAATCGTCGGTCAGGTTGGCGCTTGAATTCAAGCTGACCGCACCGCAAATTGATCGATATCGCCCCCTTCCGAGCCGGAATTTCCCATGTTCACCCGTATTGCCCTCTTCCTGGCCACGAACTTTGCCGTGCTGATCCTGGCCAGCATCGTGATGTCGCTGTTGGGAACCGACCCCAGCAAGATGAGTGGTCTGTTGATCATGGCCGGCATCTTCGGCTTCGGTGGTTCCTTCATCTCGCTGCTGCTGTCCAAGTGGATGGCCAAGCGCTCCACCGGCGCGGTGGTGATCACCGAGCCGCGCAACCAGACCGAGCGCTGGCTGCTGGCTACTGTCGAGCGCCAGGCCAAGGCGGCCGGTATCGGCATGCCCGAAGTGGCCGTGTATGAAGGCCCGGAGATCAATGCCTTCGCCACCGGCGCCAACCGCAACAATGCGCTGGTGGCGGTGTCCACCGGCCTGCTGCACAACATGAGCGAAGACGAGGCCGAAGCGGTGCTGGGCCACGAGATCGCCCACGTCGCCAACGGTGACATGATCACCATGGCACTGCTGCAGGGCGTGTTGAACACGTTCGTCATCGTACTGGCCCGCGTGGTCGGCGGCATCATCGACAGCGCACTGTCGGGCAACCGCGAAGGCGGCGGCCGCGGCTTCGCCTACTACATCATCGTGTTCGTGCTGGAGATGGTGTTCGGCCTGTTCGCCACGATGATCTCGATGTGGTTCTCGCGCCACCGCGAATTCCGTGCCGATGCGGGTGGTGCCTCGCTGGCGGGCCGCCAGAAGATGATTGCCGCGCTGGAGCGCCTGCAGCTCAACCACGGCCAGAGCACGCTGCCGACCCAGATCGCGGCGTTCGGTATTGCCGGTTCGACGGCGAAGAAGCTGTTCATGAGCCACCCGCCGCTGGAAGAGCGCATCGCCGCGCTGCGGGCGTCGACGGCGGCGTAAGCCTCCGTACTTCCACGGTAGCGCAGGAACGCCTGGCCTCGCGCCGGGCGTTTTTGTTTGTGCGCGCACGCATCGGTGGTGCCGGGATCATTTCCGCGACCGCGGAGGGGTGTCACTTTCTTTGCTCGTGCAAAGAAAGTAACCAAAGAAACACGCCGCCGGGGCGCGAGCCGATGCTGCGCATCGGTTCCCTGCGCTTCTCGGCGAATCAGGGGGCGGCGCCGAACTCGCTTCGCTCAAACATCGGCGCCTCTTCGCCCCTGATTCCCCTGCGATGCTCGGCTCGCTCAAGGCGGACTGGAAGGTCAAGATCAACGGCAACAGCATCCACGCATGGCGTGGATCAATCGGGTGCGGCTGTGGCATTTGACCTTGGGTCCGCCTTGAGCGAGCCGAGCACCGCAGGTCCGGCGAGGGCGAAGAGGTGCGGGTGTCTGAGCGCAGCGAGTTCCCGCACCGTCCCTCGACGGACCGAGGAGCGCAGGGCACCGGCGTGCGAAGCACGTCGGCTCGCGGCCGGCGGAGCGTTTCTTTGGTTACTTTCTTTGCGCGCAAAGAAAGTGACACCCCTCCGCGGTCGCGGAAACGAATCTCCGTGCGCACAAACGAAAACGGCACCCTCGCAGGTGCCGTTTCAGTGAGCCGCGTTGCCGGGACGCTTAGAACTTGGCGTCGAACTCGGCGGCGTAGCCGGTGTTCACCAGCACCTTCTGCAGCGACTCGGCCACCTTCAGGTTGCCGGCCACGATCTGGTGGGTCTCCGGGCCACGGTTGTCCATGCGGCCCAGGGTCGCGCCCTTGAAGTCGCAGACCTTGCCGCCCGCCTCGCGGACCAGCAGCAGGCCGGCAGCAATGTCCCATGCCTTCACGCCGGCTTCGAAGTAGGCATCAGCGCGGCCACAGGCCACGTAGGCCAGGTCCAGCGCGGCCGAACCGGTGCGGCGGATGTCCTCGGCCTGGACCAGCAGGGTGTCGACCGACTTCAGCTGCGCGCTGGCGCGGCTGCGTTCGCGCGGGGCGAAGCCGGTGTGGATCATCGTGCCTTCCAGATCCTTGCGGTCGGCCACGCGGATGCGGCGGTCGTTCAGCACGGCGCCGGCGCCACGGCTGGCGGTGAACAGTTCATTGCGCAGCGGGTCGAAGATGACCGCATCGGTCGGCTCGCCGTTCTCGACCAGGGCGATCGACACGCAGTAATGCGGCACGCCGCGCAGGTAGTTGCTGGTGCCGTCCAGCGGGTCGATGACCCACATCTGGCGGCGCTCGCCCTGCACGCCACCTTCTTCGCCGAAGATGCCGTAGTCCGGGTAAGCGCGCTTGAGTTCCTTGACGATGACCTTTTCCGCGTCCGCATCCACTTCGCTGGCGTAGTCCATCCGGCCCTTCTGCACCACGTTCAGTGCCTCGAGCTTGTTGATGTTGCGCAACAGGACGTTGCCGGCGAGGCGGGCGGCCTTGACCATGACGGTTACGGCGGGTTTCTGCATGGCGTGGGCTCCCGGAAAGGCAGAAGAGATGGACTGGCGGGGGAAAAGAGCGGGTCCGGCGCAGTGGCCGGCCGCACAGTTTACCATTGGTCATCGTCCAGCTCGACCTTTTCCCTGTTCATGTCCCAGTTTCCTGCCGCCACCCGCCTCCGATTCGTCCTGGTCGGTACCCAGCACCCCGGCAACATGGGCGCTGCCGCCCGCGCCCTGAAGACCATGGGCCTGGCCCGCCTGGTGCTGGTTGCCCCCGAAAAGCCGCTGGACGAGGAGGCCTTCCGCCGCTCGGCCGGTGCCGAAGACGTGCTGGGGGACGCTCCGGTGGTGGCCACCCTGGCCGAGGCCGTGGCTGACTGCCGTCTGGTGCTGGGCTGCACCGCCCGTGCCCGCCGCGTCCAGCTGGAGGAGTACCTGCCGGCCGATGCCGCTGCCCGTGCGGTGGCCAAGGCCGGCGAGGGCGCCGAGGTGGCGCTGGTGTTCGGCCGTGAGCGCACCGGCCTGACCAACGAGGAACTGCAGCTCTGCCATGCAGCGGTGCACATCCCGTCCGACCCGGAGTTCAGCTCGCTCAACCTGGCTGCCGCGGTGCAGGTGCTGGCCTATGAAACGCGCATGCAGCTGCTGGGTGCGCAGCCTGCGGCCGACGCCGAACCGGGCTTCCGCGAGCAGGCGGCCAGCCACGAGCAGATGGAGAGCTTCTTCGCCCAGCTTGGCGACACGCTGGACGAGATCGATTTCCACAAGGGCCGCGCCCCGGAGTCGGCGATGCGCAAGCTGCGCCGCCTGTTCCTGCGCAGCGAGCCCAGCGAGCAGGAAGTGCGCCTGCTGCGCGGCATCCTTGCCGACACCCAGCGCATGGCGCGGCTGGCCCAGGCGGGCAACAAGGACAGCTGACGACGTTCTCATTTTTTCGGGTAGTCTGTCCGGATACCCAGGGGGGATGATGCCTGTGTCGGGTCTGCGAAAGGCAATGCAGGGGGGACTGCTGAGCCTGGCCATGGTCCTGCTGGCCGGGACGGTGCGTGCAGCACCGGACCCGGTGCTGGTGCTGGGCCGGATCAGCGATGATCCCAAGGCGCACTACGAGCAGCTGCAGCCATTGCTGGACTACGTGGTGGCGCGCATGCATGACGTTGGCATCAAGGAGGGGAGGATCCTGATGGCACGTGATCCACAGCAGATGGCCAGCTATCTGCGGCGGGGGCGGGTCGACTGGGTCACGGAAACGTCGGGCACGGCGGTGGCGCTGGGCCAGCGCAGTGGCGCACGGCCCCTGCTGCTGACCGAGCGCAATGGCGTGCGCGAGTACCAGACGGTGTTCTTCGTGCGCAGCGACAGCCCGATCCAGCGCGTGCAGGATCTGCGCGGGCACCGCCTGGCGCTGCAGAACACGGCGTCCACCAGTGCCTACCTGGTGCCGGTGATGACCCTGCTGCAGCAAGGGTTGTCGCCGCAGATCCTGGCGGGTACCTGGGACATGCCAGGGCGGGACAGCGTGGGCTATGTGTTTGCGCGCAGCGAGCTGAACATCGCGACCTTCGTGCACAAGGGCGTGGTCGATGTGGGGGCGGTCAGCAGCGTGGACTGGAATGACGAGCGGCGGGTGCCGGCTGCGTTCCGCCGCGACTTCCGTGAGCTGCTGCGCACCGAACCCTACCCGCGTGCGGTGGAGATGGTCCGCGCCGACCTCGAGCCGCGGGTGCGTGATCGCCTGCAGGAAGTGCTGCTGCAGGCGGCCAGTGATCCACAGGCGCAGGGAGCGTTGCATCGTTTTTTTGGCACTTCCGGTTTCCACCGCGTCGATGCGCATGCGCAGCAGCGGTTGGATGAATTGAAACAAGGATTGACGCGCGTGCGGATGGAAGTGGAATGAAGTGGCTCGGCTCGGGGATGCAGGCCCGGTTCCTGCTGGCGATGGGCGGAGCAATGGTGGTGGTGGTGGCGATCCTGGCGGTGCTGCTGGGGCGCCAGACGGCCATGCAGGGTGAGGTGCGCAGCCTCAGTGGTGGTGTCATCCATGAACTGTTCGACCGCAGCGTGCGCAGCCGTGGCGAAGCGATGGCGCGCGAGTTGTCCGATTCGCTGGCCAATCCCCTGTACTACCGCGATCTGGACCAGGTCGGTGCGCTGGTACGCGGCACCGCGCGACAGCCGGTAGTGCGTTATGTGCTGGTGTTCGACGAACGTGGCCGGCTGGTGCATGACGGCTCGATCGAGGTATCCGGTTTCGGCCAGCCCATGGCCGATCCGCTGGCACCCAGGGCCGCCGCTGCACAGGCGCTGGTGGTGCAGGAATCACCGAAGGTGCTCGACAACGCGATGCCGATCATGATCGGCAACCAGCGCATTGGCGGCGTCCGCGTCGGCATGGCGCTGGATGAGGTCCAGCAGCGCGAGCAGGCAGCCAACGCGACCCTGGGCGAACGCCTGCAGCAGGCCGGCAGCCGCCACCTGGGCTGGCTGCTGCTGATGCTGGGTCTGCTGGTGGTGATCGGTGTGGCCGTGATCCTGTATGTGCAGCGCACCCTGGTCGCACCGATCCGTGACCTGGCCGCGGCCGCACGGCGCATCGAAGCCGGTGACTACCAGGCCCCGCTGGCCGAGAACACGCGCGATGACGAGGTGGGCGAACTGGTGCGCGGCTTCGCCCGCATGCGCGATGCGATCGCCCGCCACGACCGCGAGGTCCGGCGCATGGCCTATACCGATGCATTGACTGGGTTGACCAATCGACTGGCGTTCCGCGAGGCCCTTGACCACCGGTTGATGGCCGCACGCGCGTCCAATCATCGGTTGGGCCTGCTGTTTGCCGACATCGACGACTTCAAGCGGGTCAACGATACCCTCGGCCATGAAGCCGGCGATGAGGCGTTGCTGCAGTTCGCCCAGCGTATCGGGCGCGCGGTCACCGAGGCCGGGGGCGACGAGGCCCTGCTGGCGCGTTTCGGCGGCGACGAGTTCGTGATCCTGGTCGGAGATGGCGACGTGGCGGCCAACGCACGGCTGCTGGCCGAGGTGCTGGTACGCGAGCTGGGCAAGCCGCTGGTGGTGCAGGGCCGGGAACTGTTCCTTGGCACCTCGATCGGCGTGACCCTGTTCCCGGACGATGCTGCCGATGCGACCACGCTGCTGAAGAACGGCGACATCGCCATGTACCAGGCGAAGATGGCCGGCAAGAACTGCTACCGCTACTACAGCCGGGCGATGGACCATGCGGTCGAGCGCCGCGTGCACATGGAACAGGAGCTGCGCGGGGCCTGGGAGCGTGGCGAGCTGCGTCTTGCCTACCAACCGATCTTCCGCATGCGCGACCGCCGCATGATCGGCGTCGAAGTGCTGTTGCGCTGGCAGCACCCCACCCTGGGCACGATTCCGCCGTCGGTGTTCATCGAAGTGGCCGAGCAGAGCGGGCTGATCGAGATCATCGGCCCGAAGGTGCTGCGTGCGGCCTGCATGGAGGCCGCGCAGTGGCCACGTGGGGCGGCCGGCGATGATCTGTTCGTGTCGGTCAACGTGTCACCGCGGCAGCTGCGTGGCGGCGAACTGCCGGCACTGGTCGCACAATGCCTGCATGAGTCCGGGCTGCCGGCGTCGCGCCTGCACCTGGAGCTGACCGAAACCGCCGTGATCGGCGACGAGATGGTTGCCGCGCAGCTGCTGGACAAGCTGCACCGCACCGGCGTGAAGGTGTGGCTGGACGATTTCGGTACCGGCTTCTCCGGGCTCAGTCATCTGCGCCAGGTGCCCGTGGACGGCGTGAAGATCGACAAGAGCTTTGTTGCGGACATGCAGCGTGATCCCGACGACCTGGCCCTGACCACGGCGATCATCGCAATGGCCCACGCGCTGGGCATCACGGTGGTGGCCGAAGGCATCGAACAGCAGGCGCAGTTCGAGCTGCTGGCGCAGCGCGGTTGCGATCTGGGCCAGGGCTATTGGCTGAGCCATCCGGTGACCGCCACTGAAGTGGTACGGATGATCGAGTCGGGTCTGTAGCCGGCAAAAAAAGGGGACGGAGGGAATTAAGTCGCTTGTGCATTTGCGACTTAATTCCCTCCGTCCCCTTTTTTGTTACACCGGGCGCTTGCTCGGGTCGCCGGGCAGTTCGCGCACCAGCTTCGGGATCAGATAGCCGGACAGGCGCGCGGTCAGGCCGGCAATCAGTGCCTTGGCCTGGCTGTCGTCCACTTCGAAGTGGGCCACGCCCTCGACCCGGTCCAGCTGGTGCAGGTAGTAGGGCAGCACGCCGGCGGCGAAGCTGCGCTCGCTCAGGTCCTGCAGGGCCTGCACGCTGTCGTTGACCCCGCGCAGCAGGACGGCCTGATTCAGCAGCTGGGCGCCGACGCCGCGCAGGCGGCCCATTGCCGCGTCCACGCTGGCGTCAAATTCGTTGGCATGGTTGGCATGGACCACGATCGCCAGCGGCCACGGCAGGCTGCCCAGCCAGGCCAGCAGCTCCTCGTCCACGCGCTCCGGCAGCACGATCGGCAGCCGGGTATGGATGCGCAGGCGGCGGAGATGCGGAATCGCGCGCAGGGCGTCGGTCAGCTCCACCAGCTTGTGCGTGGCCAGTGACAGCGGGTCACCGCCGGACAGGATCACTTCGTCAATGTCCGGGTCAGCGGCGATGGCGGCTACGGCCTCCTGCCAGCCGCCCTTGGCGGCGTTTTCCGCGCCATAGTCGAAGTGGCGGCGGAAGCAGTAGCGGCAGTTGATCGCGCAGCTGCCGGTGGCGACCAGCAGGGCGCGACCGCGGTATTTCTGGATGACCCCGGTGGCCTTCTTGGCCGCGCCATCGCCCACCGCATCGAAGCTGAACCCGGGTGCCGGACGCATTTCCTCGTCGACCGGCAGCACCTGGCGCAGCAGCGGGTCGGCCGCATCGCCCACGCGCATGCGCGCCACGAAGCCCTCGGGCACGCGCAGCGCGAACTGGGCCATGGCCGCCTCCGAGACGCCCAGCGCGGCCGGGTCCAGCTGCAGCCGGGCCAGCAGGGCGTGCGGGTCACGCAGCGCCTGGCGCCAGAGCTGCTGCCAGCGCGCGGGCGTACCTGGCGACTGGGGCCGTGGGAAGGCGGAAAGCTGCATGGAGAGGGGGCCTGCGGTTATCATGGGGGCAGAAAAACAGTCGCCCACCGGCATCCGGTGGGCTTTCCATTCTAACGGCTCGCCGCACCCGCGGCGTTTTTGCCACTCAGGAGTTTACGCATGGCCAGCTACGGCATGAACGACGTCAAGAACGGGATGAAGATCCTGGTCAACAACCAACCGGCCGTCATCATCGACACCGAATACGTCAAGCCGGGCAAGGGCCAGGCCTTCACCCGCGTGAAGTACCGCCTGATCAAGGACGGCCGTACCCAGGAAGTCACCATGAAGTCGACCGACTCGCTGGATGCAGCCGACGTCGTCGATACCGACATGAACTTCATGTACAGCGACGGTGAGTACTGGCACTTCATGGACCCGGAATCCTTCGAGCAGGTCCAGGCCACCAAGGCCGGCATGGGCGGCGCCGAGAAGTGGCTGAAGGGCGAAGAGTCCTGCGTGGTCACCCTGTGGAACGGTGAGCCGATCTTCGTACAGCCGCCGAACTTCGTCGAACTGAAGATCACCGAAACCGATCCGGGCGTCCGTGGCGACACCTCGGGCGGCGGCGGCAAGCCGGCCACCCTGGAAACCGGCGCCGTGGTCCGCGTGCCGCTGTTCGTCAACCAGGACGAAGTGATCCGCGTCGACACCCGTTCGGGCGAATATTCCGCACGCGTCAAATAAGGTTCAGGCCGTAGGCCAACCTTACTGTAGTGCCGGCCGCTGGCCGGGTACGCGCCATCGCATTCGCGCTGGCGCTCCCATGATCTGCTTCGGCAGATCATGGGCCCCGCTTCACGAGTCTCCAGACCCCGCCGCTTCGCGGCAGCCCCTGACTCAGGGGCGTGTCCCCCAGAAGTATCTCGCCACCCCCAGCCAGTGAGCCCGCATGAGCGATAGCCCGCACCTCCCCGAAGCCTGCGACCTGCTCATCGAAGCCGGTTATGTCGTTCCGATCGAGCCGCATGCGGTGGTGCTGGAAGACCATGCCGTTGCCGTGCGTGGCAGTGAAATCGTGGCCATCCTGCCGCGTGCCGAGGCGCGTGCGCGGTTCCGTGCCACCCAGGTGGTCAGTCGCCCCGAGGCTGCGCTGATGCCGGGCCTGGTCAACGCGCACACGCACAACCCGATGACGCTGCTGCGTGGCGTCGCCGACGACCTGCCGCTGATGACCTGGCTGCAGCAGCACATCTGGCCGGTGGAAGCGGCGGTGATCGGCCCCGAATTCGTTGCCGACGGCACCACCCTGGCCATCGCCGAGATGCTGCGCGGCGGTACCACCTGTGCCAACGAGAACTACTTCTTCGGCGACGTGCAGGCCGCGGTCTACAAGAAGCACGGTTTCCGCGCACTGGTGGGCGCGGTCATCATCGATTTCCCCACCGCCTGGGCCAAGACCGACGACGAATACTTCGCCAAGGCCGGTGAACTGCACGACCAGTGGCGCACCGATCCGCTGATCGGCACCGCGTTCGCGCCGCATGCGCCGTACACGGTCAACGATGCCAACTTCGAGCGGGTGCGGATGCTGTCCGACCAGCTCGACATGCAGGTGCACCTGCACACCCACGAGACCGCGCAGGAGATCAACGATTCGATCAAGCTGCACGGCCAGCGCCCGCTGGCGCGGCTGGATCGGCTCGGCCTGGTCAACGACCGCCTGATCGCGGTGCACATGACCCAGCTGACCGATGCGGAAATCCACCTGTGCGCCGAGCGCGGCGTCAGCGTGGTGCACTGCCCGGAATCGAACCTGAAGCTGGCCTCCGGTTTCTGCCCGGCCTGCGCCCTGCAGCGCGCCGGCGTGAACCTGGCGATCGGCACCGATGGCTGCGCCAGCAACAACGACCTGGACATGTTCAGCGAGAACCGCACCGCGGCGATCCTGGCCAAGGCCGTGGCCGACGATGCGACCGCGCTCGACGCGGCGACCACGCTGCGCGCCTCCACCCTGGGTGGCGCCCGCGCACTGGGCTTCGGCGACCGCATCGGTTCCATCGAAGTCGGCAAGCAGGCCGACCTGGTCTGCGTCGACCTGTCCGCGCTGGAAACCCAGCCGCTGCACAACGTGCTGTCGCAGCTGGTGTATGCCACCGGCCGCCAGCAGGTCAGCGACGTCTGGATTGCCGGCAAGCCGAAGCTGGTGCAGCGCGAGTTGGTCGGCATGGACCTGCCGGGCATCATCGCCAACGCGCGCCAGTGGCGCGAGCGCATCCGTCATATCCGCGCCTGAACCCCGGCGCCGCAAGGACTCCCTCATGACTGCCCCCCACGCTTCCTCCAATTTCGATCAGGCCGAGCTGGACAAGTTCGCCGCACTGGCCAACCGCTGGTGGGACGCTGACGGCCCGCAGAAGCCGCTGCATGCGCTGAACCCGGTGCGCCTGCAGTACGTGGCCGATCGCGTGCCGCTGCGCGGTGCGCGCGTGCTCGACATCGGTTGTGGTGGTGGCCTGTTGAGTGAAGCACTGGCGCAGGCCGGGGCTGACGTCACCGCCATCGACCTGGCCCCGGAACTGGTCAAGGTCGCGCGCCTGCATGCGCTGGAAAGCGGCGCCAAGGTCGATTACCGGGTGCAGGCTGCCGAAGATCTGGCCGCCGAGCAGCCGGGCAGCTTCGATGTGGTCACCTGCATGGAAATGCTCGAACACGTGCCCGATCCGGGCGCGATCATCGAGGCCTGCAAGCGCCTGCTGAAGCCAGGCGGTCACCTGTTCCTGTCGACCATCAACCGCACCGCCGCCGCCTTCGCGGTGGCGATCGTCGGCGCCGAGTACGTGGCGCGGCTGCTGCCCAAGGGCACGCACCACTACCAGGAATTCATCAAGCCGGCCGAGCTGGCGCGCTGGCTGCGCGAGGCCGACATGCAACTGGTGGATGTCAGTGGCATGGCCTACGAGCCGTGGCGCAACCATGCGCGCCTGAGCAGCCGTACCGACATCAACTACCTGGCCTACGCGATCAAGCCGGCATGACCGCGGCCCGCTTCCCGCGTGCGGTGCTGTTCGATCTGGATGGCACGCTGCTGGACAGTGCACCGGACTTCGTCGCCACCTGCGACGCGATGCTGGCCGAGCGCGGCCGCGCACCCATCGATCCGGCCGCGCTGCGCCCGGTGGTGTCGAAGGGCTCGCGGGCGATGGTCTCGGCTGCGTTCCCGGAACTGGACGTAGCCGAACGTGACGCGCTGATCCCGGAATTCCTGCAGCGCTACGAAGCATTGATCGGCCAGCACGCGGTGCTGTTCGATGGCGTGGCCGGCATGCTCGCCGCGTTGGACGACGCCGGTACAGTGTGGGGCATTGTCACCAACAAGCCTGAATACCTGGCGCGCTTGATCCTGCCGCAGCACGGCTGGCAGCAGCGCTGTGCGGTGCTGGTCGGTGGTGACAGCCTGGCCGAACGCAAGCCGCATCCGCTGCCGCTGCTGCACGCCGCACAGGCGATCGGCATCGCCGCCGAAGACTGCGTGTACGTGGGCGACGACGAGCGCGACATCATTGCTGCGCGCGCCGCCGCCATGCCGTCGGTGGCGGCACTGTGGGGCTACCGCCTGCACAGCGACGATCCGCTGGCCTGGCAGGCCGACGTGCTGGTCGAGAACGCCGAACTTCTGCAACTGGCCAGTCTCTGGCCGACCCGGCCGGCAGCCCCGGCCCAGCCGTAAGGAATCACGTAGTGAGCAGTACCGCGCTGGACAGTTTCCTCGACAAGTGGCGCAGCCGTTGGCCGGAATGGTCGGTGGCCGCCCCGTTCGTGGCCGAATCGCAACGCGAGCTTGCGGTGGCGTGGTTCGCGCTGCTGCAGGAATTCGACGACATGCTCAACACAAGCGGCGACCCGTTGCCGGCCGACGCCAAGCTGGCGTGGTGGGGCGAGGAGCTGCGCAGCTGGGCCGCGCATCGTTCGCGCCACCCGCTGGGCCGCCTGCTGGAGCCGGTGCGTGCGCCGTGGGCGCAGCTGGCCGAAGCACTTCCGGATCTGGTTGAAGCGCGCACGGTCGCGCTGGATGCGGCCGGCGCCGAGCGCGCGCTGGCCCATTACGCTGAAGCCGTGGCTGCGGTGGAGGCAGCCCTGTTCGCGGACAAGCCGCGCACCGGCGCCGGTCGCGCAGTGCAGCTGCAGATCCTGGCCCAGCGCCTGCAGGATGCCGGCGTAGCCGGTGTGCCGCGCAGCCTGCTGGACGGTGATGCCAGCACGGCCGCACAGCGCTGGGCGCAGCATCTGTTGAAGGGCTGGGGCAGCCGCGTGCCCGGCCCGCGCCCGCGCCGCGTGTGGTCCAGCCTGGCGCGTGCCCGTGTGGCCGCGCAGGCGGCAGGCAAGCCGATCGAAGCCACGCCGGTACGCACGCTGCTGCGTGTGTGGTGGGCTGCGCGCGGCTGATTGATTGCCGTGGTAGTGCCGGCCATTGGCCGGCAGCCCGGGCGATGCAGGATTGATGGGGTGGCCGGCCAGCGGCCGGCGCTACCCTTCCAGGGCGCCTCAGAACGTCCTGACCTCGTTCATTGCTTCGCGCAGTACGTCGCGCTGCAGCGGCATCGTGCCCAGTGTGCGCTTCGCTTCCACGGCATCGATGATGCCCATCCACGCCATGTAGATCTGCTCGCGTTCCTCGGTTTCGATGAAGCCGCTGCGGCGATCCAGTGCGTTGAAGCCTTCGGTGTACTGGCGGCCGATCTGTGCCAGCGCCGTGGTCAATTCGGTTGTGCCGGCGTCAGCCGTCGTCACCTTCAGCGCCTCGGTGTACGCCTTGCGATAGAGCGCCGCCGCCTTGCCTGCCTGCGCGGCGCTGATGTGCGCGCTGCCGTCCCAGTCGCGGAACGGGTTGTCCAGGTTGGCGGCCAGCCATTCGGCCTTGCGCAGTTGTCCCACGTCCAGATCCAGGCCTCTTGCTGCCTCGCCCTTGTAGGCCTTCCTGATGGCGGTGCCAAGGTCGGCCGGTAGGCTGTGCAGCCACAGCCGGCACAAGCGCGGCCAGCGTTCCGGTGCCGGAAACACCGAACCAGCAGGCGGAAAGAGATCGCTGCCGCTGAGGGTGTGCAGCTGCTGCAGGTCGCCGAGGCACTGCAGCTGATGCAGCAGGCAGGGGGCGCCGTTGATCGCGAGCGATTGCAGTTGCGGGAACTGCTGGGCGATGCGTGCGGCGTCGAGTTCGCGTACCTCCCGCAGCTGCAGCTCACCAAGCTGCGCCAGGCCCAGGCCTGGCAGCAGCGGATCGGTGCTGATGAGG
Source organism: Stenotrophomonas sp. GD03794 (assembly GCF_029842145.1). NCBI lineage: Bacteria > Pseudomonadati > Pseudomonadota > Gammaproteobacteria > Lysobacterales > Lysobacteraceae > Stenotrophomonas > Stenotrophomonas sp. GD03794. The sequence continues at coordinate 796 of NZ_JAOCFV010000064.1, read as the reverse complement.
GTCAGCCAGCGGCCCTCGTCCTCGGCGTGGATGATCAGCGCGGGATCGATGCTGCCGATCAGCGTCAGGCGATCCAGCTGCGGGTTGAGGTGGAGCGAGCGCAGGCCGGTGACATCGATCGTCATCTGCAGGAGCCTGGTTCCTCGCACATCGACGTCAGTCTCCTGCTGGCCACTGATCTGCAAGGTATGGATCAATGGCCGTGTACGCAGCCACGGCAGCAGGTCCGGCACCGGTGTGCTGATCTCCAGCTGGGTGAGCAGCGGCAGGGCATCGAATACAGACAGTGACGGCGCACGGTTCAGGGTCGCGCTGTCCAGTTGGCGGGTACAGCGACGCACCGGAAAGGCATCGCTTTCCAGTACCACGCTCTGGTCTTGCGGCGCGGACATCGCGGCGTGGAATTCGCGCACGGCATCGGTATCCAGTGCATCCCACTTGCGTTGCCCGACCCATTCGGCGCCATCGGGCCAGCTGCCATAAGTCCTCGGACGATCGGCGATCAGCGGCTCGCGCCAGCCCACCTGCCGGAAATCGCGCGGGACGCGCTTGCCTACCCAGCGGTGCAGGATCGCGGGCGCCGCACGGAACGGGCTGAAGCGGGCAGGTTGCATGGCTGCAACGGCGGCGGCATCCGGCAGGGCACTGCCCACCCAGTCCAGTGCCAGGATGGCGAAGCTGCCGTCCTCCGTACTCTGGTGGGTGAGCTGGTAGGCCACGTGGGCGCCCAGGCGTGCGTTGTGGACGACGTGGATATCTCCCGTAGCGGGCATGCAACGTTCCTTGTTTCCATGCG
>NZ_JAOCFV010000063.1:0-26700 GCF_029842145.1 Stenotrophomonas sp. GD03794 | reverse complement strand
TTCTGTGCATCCGGGGCGAACCAGGCCTCGACGAAGCGGTCGAGCTGGATCAGGTCCGGGTGCAGGGCTTCGTGCAGGTCGGCACGGGCAATGGCGCGGGTCAGCAGCATCGGCTGGCGCGGCTGCTTGAGCAGGTTCTGCAGCCAGGCGATGGCGCGCGCCACCACCAGGTCGCCTTCGGCCAGTTCATCGACCAGGCCGATCTGCAGCGCCTGTTCGGCCGGCACCAGCGAGCCGGTGGTCAGCAGGACGCCGGCGCGGTGTACGCCCACCGCGCGGCGCAGCAGGCGCTGGATGCCCTCCGGCGCGATCAGGCCCACCTGCACTTCGTTCAGGCCGATGGCATACGGCCGCGACGGATCGGCGCTGCGCGCCATCACCCGGTAGTCGCAGCACAGGGCCAGCACGCAGCCGCCGGCCGGTGCATGGCCGGTGATCGCCGCGACCACCGGGATCCGGCTCTCGGCCAGCGTGCGCACGGCGCCAAAGAAGGCGTTCCAGGTGTCCAACAACTTGTGCTTGTCATCACCATGCGAGAGCAGGTGCGGCACGTCCATGCCACCGGTGAAGATGCGCTCGCTGCCCGACAGCACGATGCCGTGCGCGTCTTCGGCCATGGCCAGCTCGATGGCATGGATCAACTGCCGGCACAGTTCGGTGTCCAGCGCGTTGACCGGCGGCCGCGCCAGGCGCAGTTCGCGGATGGGGCCATGGTTGATCACCTCGATGAGCGTCGTCATGCTGCGGTCTCGTTGCGAAGAAGGAACCTGGGCGATGATAACCAAACCATTCGTTGGCGTACTGTTGGTTCTGTGTGCGGCCGCAGCATCGGCCTCGGCGGCGGAACCGGCCTGCGTCACGGTGGAGCAGGGCTGGGCGCGGCTGCCACCGAATCCGGCGATGCCGATGACCGCCGGCTACGGCGTGATCCACAACGGCTGCAGCAAGGCGGTGGCGATCACCGGCGCGACCAGCAGCAGCTTCAATGATGTGTCGCTGCACGAAACCACGATCACGGATGGGGTCAGCCGGATGCGCGCGATCGAGCGCCTGCCGCTGGCGCCGGGCGCACGTGCCGAGCTCAAGCCCGGTGGCCTGCACCTGATGCTGATGCAGGGCAAAGGCGCGTTGAAGGAAGGCCAGGCGCTGCCGCTGCGACTGCAGCTGGAAGGTGGCGGCGAAGCGAGCGCGACGCTGACCGTGCGCAAGGCCGCGCCATAGCGGGATGGTAGTGCCGGCCGCTGGCCGGCAACACACGAAATGCCGGCCAGCGGCCGGCACTACCAGGCGCGCTTATGACCAGTCGTACGAGAACAGCACCGTGCGGCTTTCCGGTTCGTACAGCATCACGATCGCATCGGCACCGGTGGCGCACCAGTTGTAGCCGGCTACGTCGGCCACGGCGAAGAATTTGTTGCCATTGCGGGTGATGATCACTGTTTCGGCATCGTCCGCAGCGTTGGGGTCATCGGCAGCTTCGGTGAAGCCCAGCTCGAATGCCGCGGGAATCTCTGCGGTTTCGGTCCAGTTGCCGAAACCGATCGGGCCACCCAGCGTATCCAGGTAATCGCGCTCGCTGGCCTCACCCTTGCCATAGCGCGAGTAGCAGGCGAGGCGGCCATGCGTGGCATGGTAGTCGCGGGCCTTGGCGTAGCTCTCGCGCATCTGCGCGATGTGTTCCTGCGCATCCTTGTCCTGTACCGCATCACCGATGAAATAGCCCGCGTTGCCGAGGAAGCGCATCTCGTTGCCGGCGGTCAGTTCGAAGGCGATCCAGTTGGTGCCGGTGAAATCGTTGTGGTGTTCTTCGGTGGTCTCGCCGATGCAGCCGTCATACGGCTCGATCGGGCACAGCATCGTTGCCACCTGGCCGGCCAGTTCCGGGCGCAGCACGCCGAGGTCGATCTTCAGCAGCGGCAGCAGGTGCTGGCCGAGCCAGGCCTGGTCGGCGGGGAAGACATCGGTGGGGAAGGCGACCATGCCGGGCAGCAGGTCGCGCAGTTCAGTCTGGTGGATCATGTCAGTCCTTTGATCAGTGTCGGTAGGGCCGGCCGCTGGCCGGCAAGCTCATTACCGCCGAAGCGTGCCGACCAAGGTCGGCACCTACCAGGGCATTTCAGCTGGAGGCGCTGCGGATCGCCTCCGGCAGCGGTGCGCTCTTGCCGGTCTGGGTGTCCATCCAGACCACCACCACGTTGCCGTCCGAATAGAGCTTCGATTCGTCCTGCTGGTCGACGATGCGGTGGCCGATGGTCACGCTGCTGTTGCCCAGGCGCTCGACGAACAGCTCGACCAGGATGTCGTTGGGCCACACGATCGGCAGCCGGTAGTTGACGTTGGTCGCGGCCACCACCGGTGCGATGCGGTCGGTCATCGACACGCCGTCCACGCCCAGCATCCAGCGCACGCGCGCTTCTTCCAGGTAGGAGATGTACTTGGCGTTGTTCACATGGCCCATGCTGTCCATGTCACGCCAGCGCACGCTGATCGGGATGCGGGCCAGGATCTTGTGTTTGCTGCTCATCAGGCGTCCTTTTTCTTCTTGCTGGCAGTGGCGGTCTTGCTGGTTTTGCCGGTGCTCTTGGCAGCCACGGCCTTCTTGACTGGCTTTTCCGCCTTTTCAGGCTTCACCTTGCGCGGCGGGCGGGCGTCGGGCTTGTTGGCCACGGCGGCCGGCTGCTCCGGGCGCGCGCTGGTTGACGGCAGCATGCGCGCCAGGAACTGGCCGGTATACGACTCCGGGCAGGCCGCCACGTCTTCCGGCGTGCCGGTGACCAGGATGGTGCCACCGCGATGGCCGCCTTCCGGACCCAGATCAACGATCCAGTCGGCGGTCTTGATCACGTCCAGGTTGTGCTCGATCACCACCACCGTGTTGCCTTCGTCGCGCAGCTTGTGCAGCACGCCCAGCAGCGCTTCGATGTCGTGGAAGTGCAGGCCGGTGGTCGGCTCGTCGAGGATGTACAGGGTGCGGCCGGTATCGCGGCGCGACAGTTCCTTGGACAACTTCACGCGCTGCGCTTCACCACCGGACAGCGTGGTCGCGCTCTGGCCCAGCTTGATGTAGCTCAGGCCGACGTCGACCAGTGTTTCCAGCTTGCGCGCAATCGACGGTACCGGCTCGAACAGCTTCAGTGCATCCTCGACGGTCATTTCCAGCACGTCGTTGATGTTGAAGCCCTTGTACAGGATCTCCAGCGTTTCGCGGTTGTAGCGCTTGCCATGGCAGACGTCGCAGGGCACGTACACGTCCGGCAGGAAGTGCATCTCGACCTTGATCAGGCCGTCACCCTGGCAGGCTTCGCAGCGGCCGCCGCGCACGTTGAAGCTGAAACGGCCCGGCGAATAGCCGCGCGCACGCGCTTCGGGCACCTGTGCGAACAGTTCGCGCAGCGGTGTGAACAGGCCGGTGTAGGTGGCCGGGTTCGAGCGCGGGGTGCGGCCGATCGGCGACTGGTCGATGTCCACCACCTTGTCGAACAGGTCCAGGCCATCGATCTCCTTGTACGGAGCGATCGGGTGCGAGGCACCGTTGATCTCGTTGGCGGCCAGCGAGAACAGGGTGTCGTTGATCAGGGTCGACTTGCCCGAGCCGGATACACCGGTCACGCAGGTCAGCAGGCCCGACGGAATCGCCAGGTCCACGCCCTTCAGGTTGTTGCCGGTCGCCCCGCGCAGGTGCAGGGTCATCTTCGGGTTCGGCGTGTGCCGGCGCGCCGGAATCTCGATCGCGCGCTTGCCCGACAGGTACTGGCCGGTCAGCGAGCGCGGTGCCTCCAGGATGTCCTGCAGGGTGCCCTGGCCGACGATCTCGCCGCCGTGCACGCCCGCACCCGGGCCGATGTCCAGCACGTAGTCGGCCAGCCGGATCGCATCCTCGTCATGTTCGACCACGATCACCGTATTGCCCAGGTCACGCAGGCGGGTGAGGGTACCGAGCAGGCGTTCGTTGTCGCGCTGGTGCAGGCCGATCGACGGCTCGTCGAGCACGTACATCACACCGACCAGGCCGGCGCCGATCTGGCTGGCCAGGCGGATGCGCTGTGCCTCGCCACCGGACAGGGTGTCGGCCTTGCGCTCCAGGGTCAGGTAATCCAGGCCGACATCGACCAGGAAGCCGAGGCGTTCGCCGATCTCCTTGACGATCTTCGCGGCGATCTCGCCACGCCAGCCCGGCAGGCTCAGTTCACTGAAGAACTTCAGTGCCTCGTCGATCGGCAGCACCACCAGCTCCGGCAGCGGACGGTCGGCCACGAACACGTTGCGCGCCGCCTTGTTCAGGCGCGCACCATGGCATTCCGGGCACGGCTGTTCGCTGATGTACTTGGACAGCTCCTCGCGCACCGCCGGCGACTCGGTTTCCTTGTAGCGGCGTTCGAGGTTGGGAATGATGCCCTCGAAGCGATGCTTGCGCTGGGTGCGGCCGCCAGCTTCGGTGAAGTAGGTGAAGGTGATCGTTTCGTCGCCGCTGCCGTACAGCACGGCCTGCTGCACCTTGGCCGGCAGCGAGTTCCAGGCGGCGTCCACGTCGAACTTGTAGTGCTTGGCCAGCGAGGCGATCAGCTGGAAATAGTAGGCGTTGCGGCGGTCCCAGCCGCGCACCGCACCGGCGGCCAGCGACAGCTCCGGATGCACCACCACGCGCGAGGGATCGAAGAACTCGGCGATGCCCAGGCCATCGCAGCCGGGGCAGGCGCCCATCGGTGCGTTGAACGAGAACAGGCGCGGTTCCAGCTCCGGCAGCGAGTAGTCGCACACCGGGCAGGAGTATTTGGAGGAGAACAGTGCCGGCGTGGCGTCGGCGGTGTCCAGGCTCTGCACCGAGGCCATGCCATCGCCCAGCTTCAGTGCGGTCTCGAAGCTCTCGGCCAGGCGTTGCTTGATGTCCTCGCGCGGGCGGAAGCGGTCGATCACCGCCTCGATGGTGTGCTTCTGGCGCAGCGCCAGCGGCGGCACCGCATCGATTTCATACAGCTCGCCGTCCACGCGCACACGCACGAAGCCCTGCGCACGCAGCTGGTCGAACACCTGTGCGTGTTCGCCCTTGCGGTCGCGGATGACCGGCGCCAGCAGCATGTAGCGCTGTTCCGGGTCCAGCGTCAGCACCTGGTCGACCATCTGGCTGACCGTCTGCGCTTCCAGCGGGTAGCCGTGGTCCGGGCAGCGCGGGGTGCCGACGCGGGCGTACAGCAGGCGCAGGTAGTCGTAGATCTCGGTGATGGTGCCGACCGTCGAACGCGGGTTGTGCGAGGTCGACTTCTGCTCGATCGAGATGGCCGGGGACAGGCCTTCGATGTGGTCCAGGTCCGGCTTTTCCATCACGCTCAGGAACTGGCGCGCATAGGCCGACAGCGACTCGACGTAGCGGCGCTGGCCTTCTGCATAGATGGTGTCGAACGCCAGCGAGGACTTGCCCGAACCGGACAGGCCGGTGATCACGATCAGCTTGTCGCGGGGCAGGTCGAGGTCGAGGTTCTTCAGATTGTGCGTCCGCGCGCCGCGGATGCGGATGAAATCCATCGCCATGGGGGATCCGGTTGTGGGGGCGTTGGCTGGGTGCCGGGCCAGCAGGGAACGGCAATCGGTCAGCCTACCGAGGTGACCAGATGGGGGCAATGGGCGACAATGCCAGCCCGATGTCTCACCTGATGAGACAGGCCGACAGGCAGGGGTCAGATCCCTTTTCACGACGTGAAAAGGGATCTGACCCCGTTCCGGCCGGGCCCCCGGGCCGTTCAGGGGTTGACTTGACCCGCGCCCGCTGATCTGCGTACAATCCCGCTCCTGTCCGCCCTCGATGGCGGCAGCTCAGACCACAATAACTACAGAGGAAGGCCTGGTCATGTACGCAGTACTGGTCACCGGCGGTAAGCAATACCGCGTGGCGCAGGGCGAAAAGCTCCGCATTGAAAAGCTCGAAGTCGAAGTCGGCAGCGAGATCAAGTTTGACAACATCCTGATGCTGGGTGACAGCGACGGCGTGAAGCTGGGCGATGCGCTGAAGGGCGCTGCCGTCACCGCCAAGGTCCTGTCCCAGGGTCGTGCTGACAAGGTCCGGATCATCAAGTTCCGTCGCCGCAAGCACCACATGAAGCGTCAGGGTCACCGTCAGTACTACACCGAAATCGAGATCACCGGCATCGCCGGCTAAGCATCAGGAGAAGCAGTCATGGCACATAAAAAGGGCGTAGGCTCCTCGCGCAACGGTCGCGACTCCAACCCGAAGTACCTGGGCGTCAAGATCTTCGGCGGCCAGGCCATCGAAGCCGGCAACATCATCGTGCGTCAGCGCGGCACCCAGTTCCACCCGGGTTCGGGCGTTGGCCTGGGCCGTGACCACACCCTGTTCGCCCTCGTGGACGGCAAGGTGGAGTTCTCGGTCAAGGGCGCCAAGAAGCGTCGCACCGTCAGCATCGTCTCGGCCGACGCCTGATCCAGGCATCGCCGGCACCCGTGCCTCGGCATGGGGGTGCTGCATGAAGAGCCCCGCTTCGGCGGGGCTTTTCGTTAGAGTGAAAGCAAGACCGGCGAGGCCGGGGTGCCGGCCAGTGGCTGGCATAACATTCAAGGCGACGGCAGGCAGGCCGCGCCCATCGCAGGCATCGAAACAATGAAACTGGTAGACGAAGCAGAAATCGAAGTGTTCGCCGGCAACGGCGGCAACGGCTGCATTGGCTTCCGTCGCGAGAAGTTCATTCCGCTCGGCGGCCCGGACGGCGGCGACGGCGGTGCGGGCGGCAGCGTGTACATCCGCGCCGACGAAAACCTGAACACCCTGGTCGACTTCCGCCATGACCGCATCTTCAAGGCGCAGCGTGGCGAGAACGGCATGGGCCGCCAGGCCTATGGCAAGGGCGGCGAAGACCTGACCATCACCGTGCCGGTCGGCACCGTGGTGATCAACGTCGCCACCGATGAAATCATCGGCGACCTGACCCAGCACAACGACCGCCTGCTGGTGGCCCAGGGGGGCCGCGGCGGCCTGGGCAACATGCATTTCAAGAGCTCGACCAACCGCTCGCCGCGCCAGGCGCTGCCGGGCGAGCCGGGCGAAGAGCGCACGCTGAAGCTGGAGCTGAAGCTGCTGGCCGACGTCGGCCTGCTGGGCTTCCCCAATGCCGGCAAGAGCACCCTGATCCGTGCCGTTTCGGCGGCGACGCCGAAGGTGGCCGATTACCCGTTCACCACGCTGTACCCGAACCTGGGTGTGGTGAAGGTGGAGAACTACCGCAGCTTCGTGATCGCCGACATTCCGGGCCTGATCGAGGGCGCGGCGGATGGTGCCGGCCTCGGCGCGCAGTTCCTGCGCCACCTGCAGCGCACCCGCCTGCTGCTGCACCTGGTGGACATCTCGCCGATGGAAGGCGGCGTGGAAGGCATTTCCCCGGTCGAGCAGGTGCGTGCGATCGAGCGCGAACTGGAAAAGCACGATCCGGAGCTGCTGAACAAGCCGCGCTGGCTGGTGCTGAACAAGGCCGACCTGATGTTCGAAGACGAAGCGAAGGCGGCGGCCGAGCAGATCGTCGCCGAGCTGGGCTGGAAGGAGCCGTGGTTCCTGGTTTCCGCGCTGGGCCGCGAAGGTACCTTCCCGATCATGAGCCGGATCATGGCCTTCTTCGATCGCCAGAAGGAAGACGAGCTGGAAGCCCGCAACGCGCAGTAATGCTGTTGTGGTTCCATGCGAAAAACCCGGCTTCGGCCGGGTTTTTCATTTTCCGGTAGTGCCGGCCAGCGGCCGGCACTACCGGATCGCGGGCAACAAAAAACCCGGCCGGGGCCGGGTTCTTGTCTGCTGCCCGACCCCGAAGGGCAGGGCGGCAACGCCGGATCAGGCGGCCTTGAGGGCCTTGATGCGGTCGTTCAGGCGGCTCTTGTGACGAGCAGCCTTGTTCTTGTGGATCAGGCCACGCGCGCTGAAGCGATCCAGGATCGGCTGGGCAACGGCGAAGGCGGCTTCGGCGCCGGCGGCATCGTTGGCGTCCAGCGCCTTGATCACTTTCTTGACAGCGGTGCGCAGCATCGAGCGCTGAGCCACGTTGCGCGCGTTGCGCACGACGGTCTGCTTGGCGCGCTTCTTGGCGGACTTGATATTGGCCACGGTGGTGGTTTCCTGAAAAAATCGGTGTTATGGGAACAGCAAGCTAGCTAGTATGATGGCGTAAGAAATGCACGTCAAGTCGATTGTCAAGAGGGACGCTGAGTGAGTTCACCCAAGTTGTTGCGGGGCCTGCTGTCGTTCAGCAGCATGACCATGGTCTCGCGCGTTCTCGGACTTGTCCGGGACTTCGTGGTGACCACCACGTTCGGCACCAACGCCATCACTGATGCTTTCTGGGTCGCCTTCAGGGTACCCAATTTCCTGCGCCGGTTGTTCGCCGAAGGGTCTTTCGCCACCGCTTTCGTGCCGGTGTTCACGGAAGTGAAGGAAACCCGCAGTCACGCCGAGCTGCGCGAACTGATGGCCCGGACCGCCGGCACCCTGGGCGGGGTACTGATGCTGGTCACCGCGCTGGCGCTGATCTTCGCGCCGCAGCTGGCCTCGGTCTTCTCAAGTGGTGTTGATACCGATCCGGTCAAGCAGGGCCTGCTGGTCGACCTGTTCCGCCTGACCTTCCCGTTCCTGCTGTTCGTATCGCTGACCGCACTGGCCGGCGGCGCACTCAACAGCTTCCAGCGCTTCGCGATGCCGGCGCTGACCCCGGTCATCCTCAACCTGTGCATGATCGCCGGCGCGCTGTGGCTGGCGCCGCGGCTGGGCGGCACCCCGGAAAAGCAGATTCTGGCGCTGGGCTGGGCGGTACTCGCCGCCGGCATCCTGCAGCTGCTGTTCCAGCTGCCGTCGCTGAAGGGCATCAACCTGCTGACCCTGCCGCGCTGGGGCTGGAGCCATCCGGGCGTGCGCAAGGTGATGACGCTGATGGTGCCGACCCTGTTCGGTTCCTCGGTGGCGCAGATCAACCTGCTGCTGGATACGGTGATCGCGGCCAAGCTGACTGACGGCTCGCAGTCCTGGCTGTCGCTGGCCGATCGCTTCCTGGAGCTGCCGCTGGGCGTGTTCGGCGTGGCGCTGGGCACGGTGATCCTGCCGGCGCTGGCCCGCCACCACGTCAGTACCGACCGCGAGGGTTTCTCGCGCTCGCTGGACTGGGGCCTGCGCATGACCCTGCTGATCTCGGTGCCGGCCATGTTGGGCCTGCTGCTGCTGGCCGAACCGCTGATCGCGACCATTTTCCAGCACGGCCAGTTCAGTGCCTTCGATACCCGCATGACCGCGTTGTCGGTGTACGGCCTGAGCTTCGGCCTGCCGGCGTTCGCCCTGCTGAAGGTGGTGCTGCCGGCGTTCTATGCCCGGCAGGACACCAAGACCCCGGTCCGTGCCGGCGTGGCCGCGCTGGTGGCCAACATGGTGTTCAACTTCGCCCTGCTGGCCGTGCTGTACCAGGTCATGGTGCCGGACGAGCTGAAAGCGCAGGGCGTGATGGCTGCCATCGGCAAGCAGCCGGGCCTGCACCTGGCGCTGGGCATTGCCAGCGCGCTGTCCAGTTACCTGAACCTGGGCCTGCTGTGGTACTGGCTGGGCAAGACCGACGTCTACCAGCGCCGGCCGGGCTGGGGCGGCTATCTGGTACGCCTGGTGCTGGCCTGCGTGGCCATGGTTGGCGTGCTGCTGGCCCTGCTGCACTGGCTGCCGGGCTTCTCCGCGATGAGTGTGTGGGAGCGGATCGGTGCCCTGGCGCTGCTGGTCGGCGGCGGCGGCGCGACCTACGCGGTGGCCATGCTGGCGATGGGCTTCCGCCCACGCGACCTGCGCGGGCATTGATCGCGGCCCGTGGCGGCTATACTTCAGGGTTACACCATTGAAGCGGCGGCCCCGGTCGGGCCGGAACGAGAGTTGATGAGCAGGCTGTTCAGAAGCGTCGAGGGCGGGGAGCTGTTCCCCAACGGAAGCGTGGTCTGTATCGGCGCATTCGACGGCCTCCATCTGGGCCATCGTGCGCTGGTGCGCCATGCGGTTGCCCGCGCGCGCGCCTTGGGCGTGGCCGCCGTGGCCGTGGCATTCGAGCCGCTGCCGCGTGAATTCTTCGCCCAGGGCACGCCGCCGCCGCGGCTGACCCTGGCGCGCAGCAAGGTCGAGATCCTGCGCGAGCTCGGCGTCGATGCGGTCGGCCTGCTGCGTTTCGACGCGGCGATGGCGGCGATGCCGGCCGAGACCTTCGTGCGCCAGTTGCTGGTCAAGCGCCTGGGTGCGCGTGAGGTCTGGATCGGCCCGGAGTTCTGCTTCGGCAACCGCCGCCGTGGCGATCTGGCCCTGCTGCAGAAGCTGGGCGCCGAGCTGGGCTTCAGCGCTGGCGAGATCGAAGCGGTGGATCTGCACGGCGAGCGCATCTCCAGCACCCGCATCCGCCAGCTGCTGCAGGACGGCGATTTCGCCCGTGCCGGCGACCTGCTCGGCCGTCCCTACGCGATCAGCGGGCGGGTGGTGCGCGGCCGCCAGCTCGGTCGTACGCTGGGCTTCCCCACTGCCAACCTGCGCTTCCCGAAGACCCCGGCACTGTCGGGCATCTACGCAACCTGGGTGCACGGCGTGTTCGACCAGCCCTGGCCTTCGGTGTCCAGCTTCGGTACGCGGCCGACCGTGGACGGCGTGGAGCCGTTGCTGGAAGCCCATCTGTTCGATTTCCAGGGCGACCTGTACGGGCGCCACATCGACGTGGAGTTCGTCGCCAAGCTGCGCGACGAAGAGAAATTCAATGATCTGGCGGCACTGACCGACCAGATGCACCGCGATGCCGAACAGGCGCGCGCCATCCTTTCCGAACATAGATTGCGAGCCACTGCGTGAGCCAGGACTACAAGACCACCCTGAACCTGCCAGCCACCGAATTCCCGATGCGCGGCGACCTGCCCAAGCGCGAGCCGGGCATTCTGGCGCGGTGGGAAGAGCAGGGGCTCTACCAGCAGCTGCGCGACAACGCCGCCGGCCGCCCGCTGTTCGTGCTGCATGATGGCCCGCCGTACGCCAACGGCCGCATCCACCTGGGCCACGCGGTCAACAAGATCCTGAAGGACATCATCGTCAAGTCGCGCTACCTGGCCGGCTTCGACGCGCCCTACGTGCCGGGCTGGGACTGCCATGGCCTGCCGATCGAAATCGCGGTCGAGAAGAAGTGGGGCAAGGTCGGCACCAAGCTCGACGCCGTCGAATTCCGCCAGAAGTGCCGCGAGTTCGCCGAAGAGCAGATCAACATCCAGCGCGTGGACTTCAAGCGCCTGGGCGTGACCGGCGACTGGGACAACCCGTACAAGACCCTGAGCTTCGACTTCGAAGCCAACGAGATCCGTGCGCTGGCCAAGGTCGTGGCCAATGGCCACCTGGTGCGTGGCGCCAAGCCGGTGTACTGGTGCTTCGACTGTGGCTCGGCGCTGGCGGAGGCCGAGATCGAGTACCAGGAAAAGGAATCGCCGGCGATCGACGTGGCCTACGCCGCGCGCGATGCGCAGGCCATCGGCCAGGCGTTCGGTGTGAGCGTGCCGGCTGATGTGGAAGTGGCCGTGCCGATCTGGACCACCACCCCGTGGACGCTGCCGGCTTCGCTTGCGGTGTCGCTGGGCGCGGAGATCAACTACGTGCTGGCCGAAGGCCCGGCGCACAACGGCAAGCGCCGTTGGCTGGTGCTGGCCGCGGCGCTGGCCGAGCGCGCGCTGCAGCGCTATGGCGTCGAAAACGTGGTGCTGCACGGTGAAACCACCGGTGCCGCGCTGGAGAACCAGCTGCTGGCGCACCCGTTCTACCCGGAGCGCGAGATCCTGGTGCTCAACGGCGACCACGTCTCCGACGAGGACGGTACCGGTGCGGTGCACACCGCCCCCGGCCACGGCCAGGAAGACTTCGTGGTCAGCCAGAAGTACGGCCTGCTGGACAAGTACAACGCTGGCCAGGTGACCCCGATCGACGGCCGTGGCGTGTACCTGGAATCGACCCCGCCGGCCGGTGACGTGGTGCTGGCTGGCCAGCACCTGTGGAAGGCGCAGGAGGCCATCGTCGGCGTGCTGCGCGACAACGGTTCGCTGCTGGCCTTCCACCCGATCCGCCACAGCTACCCGCACTGCTGGCGCCACAAGACGCCGGTGGTGTTCCGCGCCACCCCGCAGTGGTTCATCTCGATGGACAAGGCCAACCTGCGCAACGATGCGCTGGCCGCCATCGACACCGTCGGCTGGTTCCCGACCTGGGGCAAGGCGCGCATCCAGAGCATGGTCGACGGTCGCCCGGACTGGACCATCTCGCGCCAGCGCACCTGGGGTGTGCCGATCGCCCTGTTCACCCATCGCCAGACCGGCGAGATCCATCCGCGTTCGGTGGAGCTGATGCAGCAGGTTGCCGACCGCGTCGAGGCCGAGGGCATCGACGTGTGGTACTCGCTGGATGCCGCCGAACTGCTGGGCGCCGAAGCGGCCGATTACGAGAAGGTCACCGACATCCTCGACGTCTGGTTCGACTCGGGCGTGACCCATGAAGGCGTGCTTGCCGCGCGTGGCTTCGGCAAGCCGGCCGACCTGTACCTGGAAGGTTCCGACCAGCACCGCGGCTGGTTCCAGTCCTCGCTGCTGACCGGCGTGGCGATCGACAAGCGCGCGCCGTACAAGCAGTGCCTGACCCACGGCTTCACCGTGGACGAGCACGGCCGCAAGATGTCCAAGTCGCTGGGCAACGGCATCGAGCCGCAGGACATCATGAACAAGCTGGGCGCGGACATCCTGCGCCTGTGGATCGCCTCGGCCGACTACAGCAACGAGATGTCGCTGTCGCAGGAGATCCTCAAGCGCAATGCCGACGCCTACCGTCGCCTGCGCAACACCGCACGCTTCCTGCTCGGCAACCTGGACGGTTTCGATCCGGCCCAGCACCTGCAACCGCTCGACCAGATGGTCGCGCTGGACCGCTGGATCGTGCATCGCGCGTGGGAGCTGCAGGAGAAGATCAAGGCGGCCTACGACGGCTACAACATGGCCGAGATCGTGCAGCTGCTGCTGAACTTCTGCAGCGTGGACCTGGGCTCGCTGTACCTGGACGTGACCAAGGACCGCCTGTACACGATGCCGACCGATTCGCACGGTCGCCGTTCGGCACAGAGCGCGATGTACCACATCGCCGAAGCGTTCACCCGCTGGGTGGCGCCGATCCTGACCTTCACCGCCGACGAGCTGTGGGGCTACCTGCCGGGCGAGCATGCCGGACACGTGTTGTTCACCACCTGGTACGACGGCCTGGCGCCGCTGCCGGCCGATGCCCAGCTCAGCGCCGCCGACTTCGACCAGCTGCTGGCCGTGCGCGAGCAGGTGGCCAAGGTGCTGGAACCGATGCGTGCCAACGGCGCGATCGGTGCTGCGCTGGAAGCGGAAATCACCATCGCCGCCAGCGAAGAGCAGGCCGCGCGCTGGCAGCCGCTGGCCGATGAACTGCGTTTCCTGTTCATCAGTGGCGACGTGCAGGTGCGCCCGGCGACCACCGACGAGGTGTTCGTCAGCGCCCAGCCGACCACCAAGGCCAAGTGCGTGCGCTGCTGGCACCACCGCGCCGACGTCGGCAGCAACGCCGACCATCCGGAACTGTGCGGCCGCTGCGTGAGCAACATCACCGGTGCCGGCGAACTGCGGAGCTGGTTCTGATGAGCGCCGCACGTCCGCATCCGAACGCCCTGGTCTGGCTGCTGCTGTCGGCCGCCATCATCGGCCTGGACCAGTGGTCCAAGGCCTGGGTGTTGTCGAGCCTGCCGGAGTTCCAGCCGGTGGTGGTCATCGACGGCTTCTGGAACTGGTACCGCACCTACAACACCGGTGCCGCGTTCAGTTTCCTGAGCGACGCCGGTGGCTGGCAGAAGTACTTCTTCACGGCGCTCGCGATCGCCATCAGCGGCCTGATGGCCTGGTGGCTGCGTAGCACTGCGCGCGGCAACTGGAAGGCGGCGGTGCCGTACGCGCTGATCATCGGCGGCGCGATCGGCAACGTGATCGACCGCCAGGTGCATGGCCATGTGGTCGATTTCATCCAGTGGTACGTGGGCAGCTACACCTGGCCTTCGTTCAACATCGCCGATTCGGCCATCGTGGTGGGTGCCATCGGCATCGCCCTGTTTGGCCTGTTCGACGGCAAGTCCGCCAAAAAGGCGGATAATGCCAATCCGAAACCGTAAGCCGGCCGCTGCCGGGAGATTGAACTGATGGATGTGCTGCTCGCCAACCCGCGTGGTTTCTGTGCCGGTGTCGATCGTGCGATCGAGATCGTCAAGCGCGCGATCGAAACGCTGGGCGCGCCCATCTACGTCCGCCATGAAGTGGTGCACAACCGCTTCGTGGTCGATGACCTGAAGCAGCGCGGCGCGATCTTCGTCGAAGAACTCGACGAAGTGCCGGACAACAACACGGTGATCTTCAGCGCGCATGGCGTGTCCCAGGCCGTGCGCCAGGAAGCCGAGCGTCGTGGCCTGAAAGTGTTCGATGCCACCTGCCCACTGGTGACCAAGGTCCACTTCGAGGTTGCCCGCCACTGCCGTGCCGGCCGTGACGTGGTGCTGATCGGCCACGCCGGTCACCCGGAAGTGGAGGGCACCATGGGCCAGTGGAACCGCGAAGCCGGCACCGGCCAGATCTATCTGGTCGAGGATGTCGAGCAGGTTGCCACGCTGCACATCAACCAGCCGGAAAACTTCGCCTACACCACCCAGACCACGCTGTCGGTGGACGACACGCGCGGCATCATCGATGCATTGCGCGAGCGTTTCCCGGCGATGCAGGGCCCGAAGAACGACGACATCTGCTACGCCACGCAGAACCGCCAGGACGCCGTGCGCGACCTCGCCAAGCGCTGCGACCTGGTGCTGGTGGTCGGTTCGCCGAACAGCTCGAACTCCAACCGTTTGAGCGAGCTGGCCCGTCGTGAAGGCGTGGAGTCGTACCTGATCGACGGCGCGCACGAGATCGACCCGGCGTGGGTGGCAGGCAAGCAGCATATCGGCGTGACCGCCGGTGCCTCGGCGCCGCAGGTGCTGGTCGATGGCGTGCTGGCGCGCCTGGCCGAGCTGGGCGCCAGCGGCGTGGGCGAGCTGGACGGCGAACCGGAATCGATGGTGTTCGCGCTGCCGAAGGAACTGCGCCTGCGCCTGGTCGACTGACCGGGAAGCGCCTCATCCACGCATGGCGTGGATCTACTGAAACTGCTCTGGTGGGTGCGAACCAGCACAAGGTGGCTGCAAACCAGCACAAGGTGGGTGCGAACCTTGGTTCGCACGCTTCTGGGCATGCACGGATGGGCGCGCGCCCATGACCTTTGGCCATGGGGCGGGGCACTTTACGGGCCTAGCATCGGAAGATTCTCCGTTGTTGGAAGTTGCCCGATGAAGACCCGAGCCTTGGCGATGTCGTTGCTGTTCGCGCTGGCGGCCACGCCTGCACTTGCGCAGACCTCGCCACCGGCGAACGCGGCGGCTCCCGGCCTGCTGCGCATCGATGTCGACGCGCGCGATCTGGCCCGTCGCATCTTCAAGGTGACCGCCACCGTGCCGGTCAAGCCCGGCCCGGTCACCCTGCTGTACCCGCAGTGGATTCCCGGCAACCATTCGCCCACCGGCCCGATCGACAAGCTGGCCGGCCTGCGCGTGACGGCCAACGGCAAGCCGCTGGCCTGGCAGCGTGACCAGTTCAACGTCTATGCGTTCAAGGTGAACGTGCCCGAGGGCGTGAGCGAGATCGTCGCCCACTTCGATTTCCTGTCCTCGCAGGGCGGCAGCCAGGGCCGGGTGGTGATGACCCCGGAAATGCTCAACCTGCAGTGGAACGCCAACTCGCTGTATCCGGCCGGTGTCGACGCTCGCCAGCTGCAGGCGCAGGCCAGCGTGACCCTGCCCAAGGGCTGGTCGTTCGCCACTGCGCTTGAAACCGCGCGACGCGATGGCGATACCGTCGTCTTCAAGCCGATCTCGTATGACCATCTGGTCGATTCGCCGTTGTTCGCCGGCGAGCACTACCAGCGCATCGATCTCGATCCGGGCGCGAAGGTGCCGGTGCACCTCAATGTGTTTGCCGACGACGCCAAGTCGCTGAAGCCGAGCGAGGCGCAGATCACCATGCACCGCGCGCTGGTGCAGCAGGCCGACAAGCTCTATGGTGCGCGCCACTACAACCACTACGAGTTCCTGCTGGCGTTGACCGACCGCCTCGGTGGCATCGGCCTGGAGCATCACCGCTCCAGCGAGAACAGCGCCGACCCGGGTTACTTCACCGAGTGGGACAGCAACGCGTGGATGCGCGACCTGCTGCCGCATGAGTACACCCATTCGTGGAACGGGAAGTACCGTCGCGGCGCCGATCTGGCCACCGCCAACTTCAACGTGCCGATGGGCGACAGCCTGCTGTGGGTGTACGAGGGCCAGACCCAGTTCTGGGGCCAGGTGCTGGCCGCGCGGTCGGGCCTGTGGTCGACCGCGCAGGCGCGCGACATGCTGGCCAACGTGGCCGCGACCTATGACCGTGGTCGCCCGGGCCTGGCCTGGCGGCCGCTGCAGGACACCACCAACGACCCGACCATCGCCCAGCGCCGCACGTTGCCCTACCGCAACTACCAGATGAGTGAGGACTACTACTCCGGCGGCCAGATGCTGTGGCTGGAAGTGGAGGGCAAGCTGCGCGAACTGAGCGGCAATCGCCGCAGCCTGGACGACTTCGCACGCGCCTTCTTCGGGGTCGGTAATGGCGATTGGGACGTCAACCCGTACACCTTCGATGATGTGGTTGCGACCTTGAACGGCATCGCGCCGTACGACTGGGCGACGTTCCTGCGCGGGCGCCTGGACGGCCATGGTTCGTTGACCGGCGGCCTGGAACTGGCGGGCTGGAAGCTGGTTTACCGCGATACCCCGAACGACGCCTACAAGGCGCAGGAAAAGCGCGCCAAGGCCGCGTTGCTGGCGTACTCACTGGGTGCGACCGTGCTCGACAACGGCACGGTCGGTGACGTGATCTGGGACAGTCCGGCGTTCAACGCCGGTCTTGCACCGGGCATGAAGGTGATCGCGGTTGGCGGCCGTGAATACAGCAGCCAGCGCTTGAAGGACGCCGTCGCCGGCGCGGCGAAGGACAAGGCGCCGATCGTGTTGCTGGTGAAGCAGTTCGATCGCATCGAAACGATGAGCATCGCCTACCACGGTGGCCTGCAGTACCCGGTGCTGGAGCGCATCGCCGGCAAGCCTGACCGCCTGGCGGACCTGTGGAAGGCGCGATGAAACCGCGCGCCCGCGATGGCGTGATCCTGCTGATGGCGGTCCTCGCCATCGTCGGTGCCTACCTGCACGGCGATGGGCACTGGCTGCACTGGCTGGCCAAGCCGGCCACTACGCTGTTGATCGCTGCCATCGCCTGGCGCGTGCACGATCCCGCGCAACCGTTCTACCGGCGTGCGGTGCTGGCCGGCATGCTGCTGTCGTGCGTGGGCGACATTGCGCTGATGCTGCCGATGGACGCGTTCGTGCCGGGGCTGGTCGCGTTCCTGTTGGCGCACCTCTGCTACATCGTCGCCTTCCGCGATGGCCTGCGTGCCGGGCGTGGGCTGCTCGCTGCCGTCGTACTGCTGGGCGCATTCGCCGTGCTCAACGTGATGGGCCTGTGGCCGCACCTGCCGGCGCCGATGCGCATTCCGGTACTGGCCTATGTGGTGGTGCTGGCCTCGATGGCGGTGCTGGCCCTGGCACGGCAGTGGCGCCGCCCGCAGCCTGACGCCATGGAGGCAGCCAGTGCCCGCTGGGCCGCTGCCGGTGCCGTGCTGTTCGTCGCCAGCGATTCACTATTGGCCTGGGATCGCTTCGCCGGTGGCCTGCCACTGGCCAGCCTGTTGGTGTTGTCCACGTACTACGCCGCGCAGTACGCCATCGCGCGCTCGGTGAAATAGCAAAAAGGGGACGGAGGGGATTAAGTCGTATGCAGCATCAAGGCATATGCGACTTAATCCCCTCCGTCCCCTTTTCTGTTGTCTGCCGGGGCCACGCCATGCGTGGTGTGCACCGCAGGCGAGTGCCGACTGCCCTTGCGCCCTGTCAGCGGAACTGCAGGGTAAGCAGGTAGTAGCGACCGAGCGGGTCGTCCAGCCCGGGCATCTGCCCGCCGTTGCCGACCAGATAGTTCACCGGTTGCGCATCAAGCACATTGTGCACGTCCAGTGCTGCGACGATGCGTGGGCCGAGGCGGCGTGCCAGGTGCAGGTTCCAGCGCAGCTGGCGTGGATTCATGCAGTGGTTCCGGTCGACCTGATCCTGTGGGCACTCGGCACCCGGCAGCCAGGCGCGGGTGCGCCCGACCTGGTTGCCGCGCAGGGCGATGTCCCAGTTGCTGTTCTGCCATTGCACGTTCAGCACCGCAGCCAGTTCGGGTGTCACGTGGCCGCGCAGGTCCACGGCAGCCTCATGGTCACGGCGGCGACGCAGTTCCTGCTGTTTCAGCGCATCGAGCGAGAACAGCCATTGGCCGTTGCTGCCGGAATCGATGCGGTACTCGCCACGCAGGACCCAGTTGCGGGACGTGGTACGGCCGATGTTGTCGAACGACAGGCGCAGGCTGCTCAGGTGGCCGTCTTCATCCAGTTCCCAGGTGCTGCGATTCCACACCGCGTCGCTCGGCTGCAAGGCGAGGATCTCGTTGCGCAGTTCCACGATGTTGTGGGTCAGCGATAGCGAGAACGTGTCGTTGGGCGTCCACGTGGCCGCCAGCGAATGGCTGCGCGATCGCTCGGCCTTCAGTGCATCGTTCTCCACCACGTTGGCGGTGATGCTGCAGCCGCCACCGCGCGTGGCCATTGCACATTCCGGAAGCGCACTGGAAACCGGAAGCGTGATCGAGCCGAAGTAGCCGGGAGGCCGCCGTTGCTCGAACAGGCTCGGCGCACGGTAGCCGCGCCCGCTGGCCAGCAGGAACGACCAGTGCGGCGTCGGGCTCCAGCGCAGTCCGGCGCGTGGCGAGAATGCCATGAAGCCGCCGTCGCGGTCCCAGCGTGCAGCCAGGTCGGCGCGCAGCGTGGGTGCCAGCGGCAGGCCCAGCTCGGTGTAGACGCCACTGCTTTGTCGCGACAGGCGGCGTTGCTGCTGCGGCAGGCCCAGCGCAAGGTCGCCCTGGCTCAGCAGCGCATCCGGACGCGAGGTCCAGCGTTCGTGGCGCAGGTCGATGCCGGTGGCCAGCTGCGCATTGCCGCCGGGCATCGCCATCAGCTCACGCTGCACGCCCCACCAGCCCTGCCATTGCGCGGTGCTGCCGCGGTTGCGGATGGACGGAAACAGCATATCCGCCTCCGCCGCCGGAGGTGCGTCGAAACCGGGAGTGAACCTGCGCGCCTGCGTTGCTTCAAGCAGGCGTGCCGTGCGCACGGTACCAGCAGTGGACAAGGTGACTTCGCTGCGCTGCGCGCTGATGCCTGCCTCCCAGCTGCGCCGGCCCTGGTCACGGCCGATGCCGAAGGTGACGTCCGCATCGGTGGCGCGGACGCTGGGGCGCACGTTGCCGGCCTCGCGCAGCACAGTGTTGAAGGTGATTCCCCGCGAGACCACCGCAACGGCAGTCGGGCCCAGGTCGAAGCGCTGGCGGTTGTGACTGGCCCGTGCCTCGACATAGGCATAGCGTCCCTCACCACGTTCATGCCGGTAGTGCAGGTAGGCCGACGCAGTGTCCGAGGCGGGTTGCAGCGAACGCGGCCGCGCGCTGTCAAACCAGCAGCCATCCTCGCGCCGCTTCAGGGGCGGCTCGCAGCGCCGGGCAGGCACGTACCAGTTGCCGGAGATCGCGCCGATCGGATACAGCGAAGTTTCTGCATGCCAGTCACGCTGGTCACCGGCGACATGCTCGACACGGTGCAGATCGACGCCGGCAAACCAGCGGTCTCCGTTGCCACGCACGCCGCCCGTAGCGGCCTGCAGGCGGTACTGGCCGGCATCACCGCGGCTGCTCAGGCCGGTCTGCAGCATGGCTTCGGGCCCATCGGCCTGGTCGCGCAGGATGATGTTGACCACGCCGGACATGGCATCGGCCCCATAGATGGCCGAGGCACCGCCGCGTACCAGTTCGATGCGGTCGACGAAACTGAGCGGAATGCCACCGAGGTCGGTGAGCCCGCCCTGTTCCAGCGACACCATCGGATAGCGTGGCAGGCGCCGGCCATTGACGAGGAACAGGGTGGCACGCGGTCCCATGCCGTCGAAGCTGGTGGTGGCAGCAGCACCGACCGGCAGGTACTGCGAGTCGCCGCCGCGCGAGGTACTCATGGCGGGATGGCCGTTCATGCCGGGCAGGTGGCGTAGCAGATCGAACAGATTGCCGTAGCCACTGCGCAGGATGTCGTCGCGATCGATGGTGGTGACTGGCAGCGTGGTCTGCACCGAGGTACGCGGCAGCCGGCTGCCGGTGACGTGGATGGTCGCCAGTTCCACCTGGTGTGGCGTGTCGGTGGGCTTGGCGGCCGGGCGCGGGACGCGCGCGGCTGCGACCCCGTGCGGCGGCTTGGCCAGAGTTTCGGGATGGACCCGCCGCACGACAAAGGCACCCGAAGACGTGCGCAGGATGCTCACGGGCAGGCCGGCAACCAGCTGCTTCAGGGAGGCCGCGGTATCGCGCTGGCCACGGGTGCCATCGGTGCGCAGATCATCCAGTTCGCGTGCGTCGAACAGCAGGGCGGTGCCACTCTGCCGGGCCCACTGCTGCAATGCCGGTAACAGCGGGCCGGCGCCCACGTCGATCTCCAGCGTGCCCGCGGGCTCGCTGGCATCGGCCATCGGTAGTGCGGCAACACCCAGCGCAAGGCATAGCAGGGCGCGGAGCAGCCCCCACTGCAGCGCATCCGGACCTGCCTTCACTGCCGGTCTCCTCAGTACGTGCGGCGCAGTTCCAGCGCGCCATCCGGACGCGTCTGGCCAGCGACGGACCAGCCCAGTTCCAGCGCCGACAGCAACTCCTGTGCATCGCCTGCGCGGAAGGTGCCGCTCACGGCCAGGTCTGCGATCTCCGGATCGGCGATCACCAGCGGCGTGCGGCCATAGCGGTTCATGCGTTCAACCACGATCGACAGTGGCGTGGCGTCGAAGATCAACTGCCCATGCAGCCAGCCTTCGGCCGCCGCCGTGGATGACAGTGCCGGCCCTGGCTGGATGCGCCCGGACGGCAGCACCTGCAGTTGCTGACCGGGCGCCAGCGTGTGCTGGGCTGCGCCGTTGCTGACTTCCACTGCACCTTCCAGCAGCGCGACTTCGACCAGGCCATCGTGCAGGCGTTCGACCTGGAAGGTGGTGCCGATGTCGCGGATCGTACTGTCGCCGGCGTGCAGCTGCAGTGCCTTGTTCGACGGCGCGACCTGCAATTGCAGACGTCCGCGTTCAAGCTCCAGCTCGCGATGGCGCCAGCCGAAACGGGCACGCAGCGTGGTGCCGGCATCCAGCGTGGCCACGCTGCCATCGGCCAGCGTCAGTTGTCGCGGCAGTTGGCTGTCATTGGCATAGCGCTGGGGTGTGGGGTTGCCATCCACAGCCACCATCCAGCCCATGCCGACAGCCAGGCAGATGCCGGCGGCGGCGCCGAGCGCAGGCAGCCAGCGGCGTCGGGGCGCGCGTGCCGCGCGTGCTGCAGCGGTGCGCAGCCAGGGGTCCGCTGCCAGGCCCTCACCCTGCTGGAACAGGTTCTCGGCCTGCACCCAGGCTTTGACATGGTCAGGGTCTTCGGCCAGCCAGTCCTCGAACGACTCGCGCTCGGCCGGCGTGCAGTCCGGGGCTTCCAGCCGCGCCACCCAGCTGCTGGCGCGCTCGAACAGCGAGGCGTCTTCCATGTGCCGGTGGCTGTTCATTCCGTATCCCTGTCATTGTGCAGTGGATCCGGTCCCAACTCCTGGCGCAGCCCCTGCAGGGCACGGGCGATGTGTTTTTCCACGGTCTTGGCTGTAATTCCACAGTGCCGCGCGATCTGTGTATAGCTCATGCCGGTGATCCGGTTGAGCAGGTACACCTCGCGCGCGCGCTCGGGCAGTTTGAAGAGGGCCTGCCGCAGCAGGGACAGCATCTGCCCCGACTCGGCCTGGCGCAATGGATCCGGTGACGAGCTGGTGGGCTCGTCGCTGCCATCGTGCTCGGCCAGTGACAGATGCGGTCGCGATTGTGGCGAGCGACCGCGATCCGCCAGGCGGTTGCGGGCGATACGATACAGCAGCAGGCGCAGTTCGTCGGGGCCGTGCGCACGATAACGGATCAGCCGTTCCATGCAGTCCTGGGCGATGTCCTCTGCATCCTCCGGCCCGACGCCCCGCGTGCGCAGGAACGCGCACAACGGTGCCCGTTCTTCGCGCACGAACGCGATGAAAGCGTCCGCAGGCACGGGCGGCTCCGGCGCGTGATGGATCAGGGGGGACGGGGCGGACAGGGCTGGCCTCGACAGACATTGGCGGATGCGTCATCGAGTTTTACGCGACGATGACCGGATGGGGAAGAGTGTGTAGTACTGCGCGTTTCATTATGAATGCGTTCATGTTTATTGGCCGGGCAGGCTGGGGGAGTTTGCGGTACTCCGACGTTTGACTCTTTACCCGCGTGTTGCGGGTGGAGAGAGAGAACGTATGAAGCATTCGAAGTTGAGCCTGGCCCTGGCCGGGCTGATCGGCGTTGGCGCCATCGCGGCAGCTGATGACGTCATGGCAATGAGTTATCACGTGCAGGGTGACCGCATCTTCCTGAGCGGCGGCGTCACCTATGCCGACGTTGTGTCGCTGCCCGCGTTGCTGGCCAAGGCGCAGGCCGAGGGCCGGCCGATCCGTGAGGTGGTGCTGCGCACGTCCAATGGTGGTGCGTTGATCGCCGGCGAGTGGCTGCAGGGCATCATCCGTACCTCCGGACTGAACACCATCGTGTCCGGTCACTGCATTTCATCCTGCTCGATCATGCAGTCTGGTGGCGTCGAGCGTTATCTGGCCGGCGACCTGCCGATCGTCGACTCGGTGCAGATCCACGCGGCCAGCAATGGCGGCAAGGTGATCTACACGCCGTCGCCACGCATGACCCAGATCTATACCGGCAACTACGGTGGTGGCATGGATGCCGGCCTGCTGCAGAAGGCGATGTACGAGGTGGTGCAGCCGAACGGCCTGCTGGTGTTCCGCGATCCGGCACGCGGCACGGGCCCCTCGGTCACCTTCGATCCCGATGGCAGCGGCAGCAAGCTGGAGTCGTTCCCCGGCCAGGACATCTACAGCAACAAGATCATCACCGCGAACGGTTACCGCGATCCGGGTGACACCCTCAACGTCACGGCCAACGTGAGCGGCGACATCAACCCCGCTTACCTGCGCACCGGTCGCCAGCTGCAGACCTTCGTCGATGATGATTTCGCGCGCTGGAACACCAACTGGCAGTCTACTTACATCAACCTGGCGCAGAGCATCTACAACGCCTCCAGCAAGGGTCCGCAGGGCATCGGCCCGGATTCGGTGCAGGACTACCTCAACGATCCGGGCATCCAGGCGCTGCTGCTGTCCAAGTTGCGCCTGGCTGACCTGGACGTATCCACGCTCGACAACGCCATGGGCGTGATCCGCGTGACCAACGGTGCCACCTGGCGCACGGCCGCCACCACCGGCGCCGACTTCATGCTGGTCGACAACGGCACCATCGCACTGGAAGGCGGCGCGCTGCGTGCGTCGGAAGTGCGCGTGCTGGGCGCCGGCACGCTGGTCGGCCATGGCGACGTGGCCGGCACCGCGATGGATCTTGATGCACTGGGCAGCGGTTCCGGCCCCTCCTGGCGCGAGGATGGCTTCAACCGCCTGCGCGTGTTTGGCACGCTGATGCCGCGCGGCGGTGATCTGGTCACCCATGGCTACGTCAACATCATGCCGGGCGGCAAGCTGTTGTTCGACGTCACCGAGAACGGCGGCGCGGCCACGGGCCGACTGCGCGTGGGCACGTTCTTCGATGACGAACCGACCGATGGCGCGCTGGTGATCGCCAAGGGCGCCTTCCTCGAACTGAATGTGGCGCAGGGCTACTACGGCCAGGACTTCCGCCGTGACCTGGTGCAGGGCCCGATCTACCAAGGTGGCTTCGAAGACGTCGTGCGCCTGGGGGACACCGGCTACAGCGCCAACATCACCGCTGGCGACGTGTTCCGCCCGCGCCACAACTCGCTGCTGAGCTTCAACGTGAAGCAGACCGCCGACGGCCTGTGGCTGACCGCCAACCCGGGCTTCGACCAGCTGGGGCTGTTTGCCAACGGCACCTCCGGCGACGGGCTGGGGCGCGCGCTGGCAGCAGCTTCGGACCGCCAGGACAGCGGCCTGAAGTCGCTGCTCGGCGCGCTGCAGTTCGCCGACCGTGATGTGATCGCGCAGCAGGCCGGTGTCCTGCGTGGTGACGCGCACGCCAGCCTGCGACTGGCCGACAATGCACTGATCGGCAGCATCGGCAACGTCGTGCAACAGCATCAGGCGGCGATGCGCAGTGGCGGTGATGCAGACGGGCTGGCTTCGCAGGCTGCGCAGTCGGTCTCGTCGCAGCCGGGCATGCGCCATGGCAGCCTGTTCAACCAGCTGGCCATGCATCTGGTCGAGCCGGCCGGCGGCGGTGCTGGCGGCAACGAGGCAGGGCACAGCCGTGGGCTGTGGGCGCGCGGTTTTGCCAGCCATGGCCGCATTGATGCCGACGGCGGCGTGGCCGGCCTGAGCCACAATGTCGGCGGTATCGTGATCGGTGCCGATACCCGCTTGGCCGATGACCGCGTCACCCTGGGCGTCAGCGTGGCAGCGGCGGACATGTCGACCAAGGCCAGTGACGGCTCCGACTTCAGCGGTGACGTGCGCGCGCTGGACGTGGGCGGTTACCTGGATGCAACGTACTCGCGCGGCTACCTGTCGGCAGCGGTGCGCTACACCGACCTGCGCCATGACACCCGTCGCAGCATCGGCGGTATCGATGGCCTGCAGCAGCCCCTGCGTGCGAAGTACAGCAACGATGCGATCTCCGCGCGTGTCGAACACGCGTTTTCGTTCACCACCGGCAACGGCCTGGTGATCCAGCCGCTGCTGCCGGTGGTGGACTACGCGCGTACCTCGGCCACCCGCTTCAATGAAGGGCAGGGCGCGGGTGCATTGGTTGGCCGCAGCGGCAGCCTGGAGAGCATCCGCGTCGGCGCCGGCCTGCAGCTGTTCAAGACCTTCGAAGGCAACAACGGCGAGCGCATCACGCCGCGCGCGCGGGTGGTCTGGCAGAAGGAACTGGGCGATTCGCAGGCCCGCTACAGCACTGGCTTCGCGGCTGCGCCGGATCTGGTGTTTGGCGCCAGCAGCCAGAGCGTGGGCGAGCAGGTGCTGGCCTGGAACGTGGGCGTGACCAGCCGTGCCAGCGAGCGCCTGTCGATCATGGCCGACTACGTGGGCGAGCGCCGCAACGGGCAGATCCAGAACGGCGTGATGCTGGGTCTGGGCTACAGGTTCTAAGTGACGCCCGGCACCGGCGATGACGGCATCGCCGGTGCCATCCCAACGCGGGTGCCGCTGCGGTATGGTCGGTATGCCATTCCACCCAGGCCCGTCCATGCAGATCGCCGTCTTCAGCGCCCGCCCCTATGATCGTCGTTTCCTTGAGGAGGCCAACCAGCGCGATGCCGCTGGAAAGGGCTTTGCGTTCGTCTATTTCGATGCTGCGCTGGATGTGCATACGGCCGCGCTGGCGCAGGATTGCACCGCGGTCTGCGTGTTCGTCAACGATCGACTTGATGCGCAGGTGCTGCGCGCGCTGCACACGTTGGGTGTGCGGGCCGTGCTGCTGCGCTGTGCGGGCTTCAACAATGTGGATCTGGGGGAGGCGAAAGCGCTGGACCTGTTCGTCGCGCGTGTGCCGGCCTATTCCCCCGAAGCGGTGGCCGAGCATGCACTGGCGCTGGTGATGACCCTCAACCGCCAGACCCATCGTGCCTACAACCGCGTGCGCGAGGGCAACTTCATGCTCGATGGCCTGCTCGGGCGCACCTTGCATGGCCGCACGGTCGGCATCGTCGGTGCCGGCAAGATAGGCCTGGCCACCGCGCGTATCTTCAAGGGCATGGGCTGCACCGTGCTGGGGCATGATCCGTATCCATCGTCGGGCTTTGAGGGTGTGGGCGACATGGTTGAACGGGATGAACTGCTGTCGCGTGCCGACATCGTCTCGCTGCATTGCCCTTTGACGCCCGAAACCCAGCACCTGATCAACGACGCCTCGCTGGCGCGGATGAAGCCCGGCGCGATGCTGGTCAATACCTCACGCGGCGCACTGGTCGACACCCATGCGGTGATCCGCGCGCTGAAGTCGCGCCGGCTGGGGCATCTGGCCATCGACGTGTACGAGCAGGAGAGCGCGCTGTTCTTCCAGGACCTGTCCGGCGAGATCATTGACGATGAGGCCTTCCAGCGGCTGATGACCTTCCCCAATGTGCTGGTGACCGGACATCAGGGCTTCTTCACTGTGGAGGCGCTGCAGGAGATCTCGGCGATCACGCTGGGGAATCTGCGGGATTTCGTGGCCGGGCGGGCGTGCGGGAACCGGGTGGAGGCGGGCTGAGCCGGGTGGATTGACCGCCGGGGCGCCCAGCCCGTAAAATCGCGGGCTCCGCCGGAATAGCTCAGTTGGTAGAGCGGCGCATTCGTAATGCGTAGGTCGC
>NZ_JAOCFV010000062.1:0-26951 GCF_029842145.1 Stenotrophomonas sp. GD03794 | reverse complement strand
TCCATGCGGCGGACACCCCTGCAAACCCCACCCGCCCGACCTCGGACACATCGCGCGCGTGCCAGCCGCGAAGGGGTTACGGGGTAGGGCAGAAGCAAGAGCAGGTGCATCCACGCGTGGCATGGATTTACTGGGTGCAGCTGTTGCTTTGGACGTTGAGTCCGCCTTGTAGCGAGCCGAGCACCGCAGGTCCGGCGAGGGCGAAGAGGCGCGGGTGTCTGAGCGCAGCGAGTTCCGCGCCGTCCCTCGACGGACCGAGGAGCGCAGGGCACCGACGTGCGCAGCACGTCGGCTCGCGGCCGGCGGAGCGTTTCTTTTGGTTACTTTTCTTTCCGCAGAAAGAAAAGTAACGCCCGACCAAGCATCAGATACGCACGGCCCTTGTAGAGTCGAGCCATGCTCGACTGCGCGGGTCACCCCAGCATCTCCAGCCCACGCACTTCGGTGATGCCCAGCCCCGGTACGTCGCTGATGCTGATCTCCGATTCGTTGAAATGCACGCCCCCGCTGACCGGGTCGAACTGGCCCAGCGAGGGGCCATCCAGGTCGACCTTGGTGATCACATCGCTCTTGGCCACCGCCAGATGCACGGCGGCAGCCACGCTGATGCTGGATTCGATCATGCAGCCGATCATGCAGGGCACGCCGTAGATACCGGCGATGTCGGCGATGCGGATCGCGTTGGACAGGCCGCCGGTCTTCATCAGCTTGATGTTGATGATGTCGGCCGCGCGCTGCTGGATCAGGTCCATCACCTGGCTTGGACTGAACACGCTTTCGTCGGCCATCACCGGCGTGTTGACGCGGTCGGTCACGTACTTCAGGCCACTGATGTCGGCCGCCTTCACCGGCTGCTCCAGCAGCTCGAGCACCACGCCCGCTTCCTCCAGCGTGCGCATGGCATGCACCGCCTGCTTGGCGGTCCAGCCCTGGTTGGCATCCAGCCGCAGCAGGGCGCGGCCTTCCACAGCGGCGTGGATCGCCTTGACCCGTTCGATGTCCAGGCCGATGTCCTTGCCGACCTTGATCTTCAGCGACTCGAAGCCGCGCTCGATCGCCGACAGCGAATCGGCCACCATCTTGTCGATGTAGTCCACGCTGATGGTGATGTCGGTGGTGATCACCGGGTCGCCGCCGCCGAGCATCTGGTACAGCGGTGCACCGTGCAGCTGCGCCCACAGGTCGTACAGCGCGATCTCCACCGCGGCTTTGGCGCTGGTGTTGCGCTCCATCGCGGTCTGCACCAGACCGCACAGGCGATTGAGGTTGGCCACGTCCTGGCCGATCAGGCGCGGCGCAATGAAGTGACGGATCGCTTCGATGATCGAGCCGTGCGTATCGCCGGTGATCACCGCCGTGGCCGGGGCTTCACCGTAGCCGGTGTTGCCGGTGTCGGTGCGGATCAGCACCACCACGTCTTCCACGGTTTCCACCGTGCGCAGGGCAGTCTTGAACGGTGTTTTCAGCGGCACGCGCAGCATGCCCAGTTCGATGGCAGTGATCTTCATTCAGGGGGTCTTGGCACGCAGGCGTTGGATGTTGGTGATGCGGTCGATGTAGCGGACGCTGTCGCTGGCCATCATCGGCTCCAGCGGGGTGACCGAAACACCATTGAGGTGGGCCTGCACGCGCTTGCCGTCAGCACCGAACCAGCTGCCGCCCGCCGTATCGTGGATGACCCAGGTGCGGCCGTCGACGTGGCCGATGGCCATCATCACGTGGCCGGGGATGTAGACCAGGTCGCCCACCTGCAGGGCGGTGACGGCGCGGTCGCGCACGGCCTTGCCGTCCTTGCCGGTGAACGGCAGGCGATCCAGCGCCGGACTGACCGCCTGCGCGCTGGTATTGCGTGGCAGCAGCACGCCGAAGCTGCGGTAGATCTCGGATACGAAACCGCTGCAGTCGCGGGTGTCGTAGTCGTGGCCCCAGCCGTAGCGTTCACCGAGGAACTTGAAGGCCTGCTGCAGCAGCAGGCGTGGGGTCAGCGGCAGGTAGTCGGCGGCGGTGTCCTGAGAGCGCGGCAGCAGCGCCGGTATCAGCTTCAATCGACCATCGGCCTCGCGTACCGGCAGCTGCACCACCCACGATGCGTGCGCCTGCTGGCCGTTCACCGGCTCTGACGCCGGCCAGTCGGCCAGCACCGGCAAGCGCACGCCCATGTCCAGCTGCAGGCGCGAGACGCGCGGTTCTTCCGGGGTGTAGGCAGTCTGCGCGGTGGCGCCGGTGATGATCCGGTAAGGTCCCTGCGCGCCGTAGCCGAGCACCGTGGCTTTGTCGTCGCTGGCGATGGCATCGGCCTCGATCCATGCGCTGTAGCGCTCACTGTGCACGAACAACCAGCGGCCGTCGGCGCTGCGATGGACCACGGCAACCTTGTCGCCGGGGAACAGCGCCGACTCCTGGAAGCGGTCGATGTCGGTGTCGCCGACGCTGCTGAAGACGCGTTCGCGGGTGGGGAAGGTGCGCAGTGCGGCGCGCTTTACCACCAGCCCGTATTGCGGTGCCACCTGCGTGGGAATCGCATCCAGGCCGAGGTTGGCTTCGATCGTGCTGCGCAGTGCCGGCGTGATGGCCTGGCCCTTGTCATTGTAGAGGGCACGCGTGGGCCAGCTCGACAGCGCGGTGATGCTGGCGCGCACCGCCGCCGCATCCAGCTGGGCTGGCAATGCGGCGATGTCCTGGATGTGGCTGTCCTGTGACCGCATCCGTGCGTTCTGTGCCTCGATCTGGCTGCGGTCCAGGATCGGCACATCGGCGTTGTCCAGGCGCGCGGCCCAGTACTGGGGGGTGAGGTAGGCCTCGTGCAGGCCGATCACATAGGGCAGCGGCGCGCCCGGGTCGGGCGGCGGGGCCGCCTGTGCAAAGGCCGGTGCGGCCAGCAGGCACAGGGCCAGGGTCAAGCGGCGTGGCCAATGCCGATGCCGTTCGCGGGAAGCCAGGATCATGCGCTGCACACCCTCCTCGAATGCCTGTTGGAATATTTATTCCTTTTAGCATCGAAAGCAAGAATAAATTATTGACCGACATCCCGGCCCGTGTTACACAGCCGTTACCACCCGCGCTGGGGAAGTGTCGCTGTGGATCCTGCCGTTCGCAAACCACGTCTGCCTGCCACTGCGGGCCTGTGTGCCGCGCTGCTGCTGTGGGCGTGGTCGGCGGGAGCGGAGCCGCCACCCTCGGCCATCCAGTTTGCGCGGGTCGTGCAGATGATCGACGCGGGACGGTTCTCCGAAGCCGGCAGCGAACTGAACACCTGGTCGGCTGCGGACGCGGCGGAGCCTGGCGTCAGTTTCGACGACATCGCGTTCCAGGAAGAGCGCATGCGCCGCATCCGCCTGGATTTTTCCCTCGACGAAGCCGCCGCCAAGTCTGCCGTGCGCCGCTGGATTCCCGACCTGACCGAGGAGGAATTCGCACGCTGGGACCAGCTTGGACTGATCGAACACCTCGACATCGATGGCACGCGCTGGTACTTCAAGCGCGCACCGTCGAACCTGTTCCTGCTCAGCGACGAGGCACGTGCGCGCCGCCGCGCGGATGCACCGATGCCGGCGCCGGGCCCAAACGAGGTGCTCAACGCGCACCACGCACGCGTGCTTGCCGCAGCGGAACAAAGTGGCCGGGCGTCGGTACTGCCGCAGCGCATTGAATTCACCCAGTCGCTCACGGTGAAAGCCGATGCGGTGCCGGCCGGCGAGACCGTACGCGCCTGGATTCCCTACCCGCGCGAGATACCCGGCCAGCAGGAGCAGGTGCAGTGGCTGGGCAGCACCCCGGGCAAGGCGCGCATGGCGCCAGCCAGCACCCTGCAGCGCACGGCCTATCTGGAAGCCAAAGCGGTGGCCGGGCAGCCGACCCGCTTCGAGGTCCGCTATGCGGTCACGATCCTGGCCCGGCATACCGCGATCGATCCGGCCAAGGTGCAGCCGACACCGGCCGATCCGGCACTGAAACCCTACCTCGCCGAGCAGCTGCCGCACGTGCGCTTCACGCCGGCGCTGAAGCTGTTCTCCGACCAGGTGCTGCAGGGGGAAACCCGCCCGTATGAAGTGGTGCGCAAGCTGTTTGCTGCCGTGGATCGCATTCCATGGGCCGGTGCGCGCGAATACTCCACGATCAGCAACATCAGCGATTACGCGCTGCATGCCGGGCATGCCGACTGTGGGCAGCAGACCCTGCTGCTGATCGCGCTGCTGCGTATGAACGGCATTCCCGCACGCTGGCAGTCGGGCATGGTGTTCTCCGGCGATGGCAGTGGTTACAACAACCTGCATGACTGGGGGCAGGTCTACCTGGCGCCGTATGGATGGCTGCCGATGGACGTGACCACCGGCGCACTGGCCAGCGACGTGCCGGCCCTGCGCGATTTCTACCTGGGTGGCCTCGACGGCTACCGCATCGCCTTCAACGACGATTTCGGCCAGGCCCTGGTGCCGGCCAAGCAGCACTTCCGCTCGGAAACGGTCGACTCGCAGCGCGGCGAGGCCGAGTGGGCAGGCGGCAACCTGTACTTCGACCAATGGAGCTACGACTTCCAGTGGCGGGTACTGCCAGCCGGGCAACGCTAGCGCGACACATCGCACTCCATACCATTCAATTCTTGCAGGAGAGAGCAGGGGATGAAGGCTTACAGCATCAAGCGGGCGGCGTTGTGCGTCGCCCTTGGGGCGTGTCTGGGCATGATCGCGCCCAGCGCATTCGCACAGGATGGTTCGGTGGTTGGCCGGTTGGTCACCGATTCGGGCCAGCGCCTGGACGCCGCCACGGTGACCGTGCGCAATCCGGCCACCGGTTTCTCGCGTTCGGTGAAGGCCGACGCCAACGGCAGCTACCGCATTCCACAGTTGCCGGTAGGCACCTACACCCTGGAGGTCGCGGTGGCTGGCGGTACGCCGGCGCAGGTGGGCGAGGTGACGGTGTCGCTTGGCAACGCCACCACGGTCAATGTGCCCGTCTCTGGCATCAGCACGCTGGGTGCCGTGCAGGTGCGCGCGCCACAGGTCATCTCGATGGTCGACGTGACCTCCACCGATTCGTCCATGAACCTCAGCCGCCAGGACATCGAGCGGCTGCCGGTCGACCAGGACCTGAAATCAGTGGCGATGCTGGCACCGGGCGTGGTCTCGGGCAAAGGCTCGCTGGGTGCGCAGGGCATCTCCTTCGGTGGTTCGTCGGTGGCCGAGAACGCGGTCTACATCGATGGCCTGAACGTGACCGACTTCTACAACCGCGTCGGCTTCTCATCGGCACCGTTCGCGTTCTTCCAGGAATTCCAGGTGAAGACCGGCGGCTACTCGGTGGAGTTCGGCCGTACCACCGGCGGCGTGATCAACGCTGCGACGCGCTCGGGCAGCAACGATTTCCACGCTGGCGTCGAGTACACCTTCGAGCCGCGTGCCTGGCAGTCCAGCAAGAACGATCACTACACCGCTGACGGCACGCCGTACATCATCGGCAGCCAGGACAAGCACACCACCAACCGGCTCAACGTGTGGGGTTCGGGTGCACTGGTACAGGACCGCCTGTTCTTCTTTGGCATGTACGAGATCCGTGACAACCGCGCCCAGTACACCAACAACGATGGCAACGTCTTCAACCAGGGCAGCACCAACGATCCGTTCTGGGGCGGCAAGCTGGACTGGCAGATCAACGACAACCACCGCCTGTCGCTGATGGGGTTCTCGGACAAGGACAACTGGGCCTACGACGTCTACGGCTTCGACCTGGCCAAGGGCGAGCCCACTGCCAAGACCAACGAGATCTACACCACCAATGGCGGCAAGAACTGGGCCGCCTCCTACAACGGCCAGCTCACCGAAGGGCTGTCGGTGCGTGCGATGTACGGCAAGAACCAGCGCTATGCCTCGCAGCGCAGCATGACCGACCTGGAGTGCAACCGCGTGGTGGCCGAGAGCGGACTGGCTCCGGCAGGCGTACCGCTGGGCTGCACCACCAACTCCACCGTGCAGTCGCGCGTGGATGATCGCGAGCAGGCGCGGCTGGATTTCGAGTGGCAGCTGGGTACTCATCTGCTGCGCTTCGGTGTGGATCACGAGAAGAACGTATCCACCTATGATCGTTACTATCCCGGCCCAGGCGCGTTCTACTACAACGTCTACAAGACCACGCCGGGTTCGATCCTGGAAAACGGTGGCGTGGTGCCGGCGGGCACCACCGCCTACGTGCGCGCGCGGCGCAATGAAGTGGGGGGCGAGTTCGAGAGCACCAACGCGGCGTACTACCTGGAAGACAACTGGTCGGTCACCGACAACCTGCTGCTGAATCTCGGCATCCGCATGGAGACCTTCGACAACAAGGACGCCGAAGGCCGCAGCTACATCAAGATGGACAACATGTGGGCGCCGCGCGCCGGCTTCGCCTGGGACATCAAGGGCGATGGCGCGATGAAGCTGTTCGGCAACATCGGTCGTTACTACCTGCCGGTGGCCAACGTGATCAACATCAAGCAGGCCGGTGGGCTGCTTGATGAGCGCACCTATTACGCTTTCAACGGCTGGGACATCCGCGAGATCAACGGCAGCCGCTACGCCGTGCCGCGCACCGGTGCGCAGATTGGGCCGGTGGACAACTCGCAGGGCGATGGCACGGTCGGTGACCTGCGCTCGGAAGTGGACCGCGACATGGACCCGGTCTACCAGGATGAACTGATCCTGGGCTTCCAGCAGATGCTCAACGAGCGCTGGTCCTATGGGGTGCGTGGCATCTACCGCAAGCTGCACAACGCCATCGATGACATGCACATCACGGCCAGCGCGCAGTGCGGCAATGCCGAAGTGGGCTGGGTGATGGCCAACCCGGGCAGGAAGGTCACCGTGTGGGGTGATACCAACTGCGACGGTGTCTCCGATGGCTGGTTGACCGTGGACACCAGCAAGGAGGGCTTCGCCCAGTACGACGACAAGGGCAACTACATCGGCCAGATCGGCTGGGACAAGCCGCGTCGCGACTACAAGGCGCTGGAACTGCAGCTGGACCGTGGCTGGGACGGCACGTGGGCGATGAATGCCTCGTACACGCTGGCCTACGGGCGCGGCAACGCCGAAGGCCCGGTCAACTCCGATACCGACTTTGCCGATACCGGCCGCACCGAGAACTTCGATGATCCGTGGGTCAACCGCGGGGGCTACGGCTACCTGGCCAATGATCGTCGCCATCAGTTGAAGCTGCGCGGCAGCTACGCGATCACCGAGAACCTGCTGGTCGGTGCCACCCTTGACGCCCGCTCCGGCGGTCCGATCACGGGGTTTGGCGTGGGTAACCCCAGCGGCAACACCAAGCCCTTCCACAGCTACTACATCTGCGTGCAGAACTGCACCTCCAGTATTCCTTCCGAGCGCGTCTACGAGCATTCCCCGCGCGGAGGCTACGGGCGCATGCCGTGGACCTACGAACTGGGTGCGAACATCACCTGGAACAAGCAGTTCGGCGAGGCCGACCTGAAGGTGAAGCTGTCCATCTACAACCTGACCAACCAGCAGAAGAAGATGTCGGTGGATCAGGAGAAGGAGAACGCCATTGGGCACATCAGCGACACCTTCCTGTGGCCGACCAGCTTCCAGTCGCCGCGCTATGCACAGCTGACCGTAAGCCTGAGCTACTGAGGCACCCTCCTGCGCCATCCCGATGGGTGGCGCGGGGGCTGGGTCATACGCCGTGAGGAACGCCCATGCACCCCCTGCTGATCCTCGCAGCGGCACTGGCCGCACCCTCCGCTTCGGCGGTCGATACCGCATCCATCGATGCCGATGTCGCCGCCGTGGTCCGGGCCGAGCATCTCCCCGGGCTGGCGATGGCGGTGGTCGAGAACGGGCAGGTGGTCTATCGCCATGCCGAAGGCGCGCGCGGTGATGGCGGCCGCATCGACGAGGACACGCTGTTCAAGATCGCCTCCAACAGCAAGGCGATGACCGCCGCACTGCTGGCGCGACTGGTGCAGCAGGGCAGGCTGCGCTGGGACGATCCGGTGCAGCGCCATCTGCCGGGCTTCCGCATGCACGATGCATGGGTGGGGCAGCAGATGCAGGTGCGCGACCTGCTGATCCACAACAGCGGTCTCGGCCTGGGTGCCGGCGACCTGATGCTGTGGCCGGAACCGAACACGTTCTCCCGTGCCGACATCATTGCCGGGCTGGCGCACCTGAAGCCGGTCAGCAGCTTCCGCAGTCACTATGCCTACGACAACCTGATGTACGTGGTGGCCGGCGAAGTGGCCGCCGCGGCCGCTGGCAAACCCTATGACCAGCTGATGCGCGAGCAGGTGTTCGAACCACTCGGCATGACGCGCTGCCAGGTGGGGGCCTGGTCGCTGAAACGCGTGGGCAACGTCGCGCAGCCACATGCCTGGCGTGGTGATCGCAATGCGGTGGTGAATGCCAACGGTGCCATCAGCCCGGACCTGCCGTCGATGGCGGCCGGAGGCATCCGCTGTTCGCTGCGTGACATGACGCGCTGGATGCAGGTACTGCTGGATCCTGCCGTGGTGCCGGACTGGTTGGATAGTGAACAGCGCCGCACGTTGTGGACATTGCACATGCCGATGCCGCTGGCTGAGCGCCAGCGGCGCTGGGACAACGCGCATTTCTACGGCTACGGCTATGGCTGGCGGGTGTCCGACATGGACGGGCAGTGGAAAGTAGCGCACACCGGCACGCTGTCGGGCATGTACTCGTCGCTGGCGCTGCTGCCCGACCGGAAGGTGGGCGCGGTGATGCTGATCAACGGCGAAGGCGAGGACGCGCGCACGGCCCTGATGCAGGCCACGCTGAAGCGCTTCACCACACCCGACGATGCGCGCCCGGCGATGGCGTACCTGGCCGAGCTGAGGGCTGACCAGGCAACGCGGGCGGCGACCGGCCATTCGCGGCCATCCACCGCCGCGGCGCAGGAGACGAGCCGCACGGATCTGCCACGCTGGCAGGGCCGTTACCGCGATCCGTGGCTGGGCCCGGCCTCACTGTGCCCGGGCGCGGACGGCCTGCGCTTCAGCGTGGACAAGTCGCCCCGGCTGCAGGCCACGGTGCTGCAGTTGCAGGGGCGTTGGCTGCTGCGCTGGGATACGCTGGGCGAAGACGCACAGGCCTGGCTGCAGCCCGGTGACGGTGCGCCGCCCACGCTGGACCTGCGTGCCATCGACCCGGACATCGACTTCAGCTATGACTTCCAGGACCTGC
The DNA here is from genome assembly GCF_029842145.1 of Stenotrophomonas sp. GD03794. NCBI lineage: Bacteria > Pseudomonadati > Pseudomonadota > Gammaproteobacteria > Lysobacterales > Lysobacteraceae > Stenotrophomonas > Stenotrophomonas sp. GD03794. The sequence goes on along the minus strand of NZ_JAOCFV010000062.1, from coordinate 17,760 downwards.
ATTTCACTCGTACTGGCGACTGCGCTGGCAGCGGGCGCCAGCGCCGCTGAGCCGCCGCGCGTTTCGCCGGCCACCGATGCCGCCAGCGCCGGCCTGGTCGAAATCCGGTCGCTGGCACCGCACATCGACATGGACATCCGCTACGCCAGCGCCAACAACTTCACCGGCGCGCGCGTACCGGGTTACGAGGCGCCCTCGTGCTTCCTGCTGGCGCCGGTGGCCAAGGCGCTGGCGCAGGTGGAACAGGACCTGCGCGCGGATGGGCTTGGCCTGCGGATCTACGACTGCTATCGCCCGGTGCGCTCGGTGCAGGCCTTCATGGCCTGGGTGAACGACCCGCGCGAGCGCTCGCGCAAGGCTTTGCAGTACCCGGATCTGGACAAGCCGCGATTGCTGGCCGATGGCTACATCGCCGAGCGCTCCGGCCACAGTCGCGGTGCCACCGTCGATCTCGGCCTGCTGGATTGCCGTAGCGGCCGCTGCTCGCCACTGGACATGGGGACCGACTTTGACTTCTTTGGGCCTCGCGCGCATACGCAGACGAGCGGGCTGAGCGATGCGCAGCAGGCGAACCGCCAGCAGCTGGTGCGCGCGATGGCGCGCCGTGGTTTCGTCAACTATCCGCAGGAGTGGTGGCACTACACCCTGCAGCCCGAGCCGGATCCCGGCACCGCGTACGACGTCCCGGTGCGGTAGGGGTTACCGGCAGGGGGCACCCTCGTCAATTTCCCGCTGCTCCTGGTAGGTGTCGACCTTGGTCGACACGGTAGATCCACGCCACGCGTGGGTGCCTTTCGTTCAATTCCCGCGATATTCGATTTCGATGGAGATTCATCCACGCATGGTGGGGATCTACCGTGGCCACCAGATCGGGTCCGGGGCAGATCCCTTACACTGGCCGCCTCTTCATCCCTGCCCACCCGATGAACCTTCCCCTGCACTTCGGCCTGCTCGGCACCCTGGAGGCCGGCGCCATCGCGCTGCTGGTCGGCCTGCTGGTGTACTTCCTGTGGTCGCAGTTGTGCCGGTTGCTGCACTGGACGGTGGGGCATGCGATCGGCTGGTCCTGCGTCATCTCGGTGGTGGCCTCCGCCGGCATCGACGCGTGGAAGCTGTTCTACATGGGCATCGTGCGGCTGGAGTCGCCGCTGTACGCGCGCCTGTTCCTCGCCACCATCCACGATCCGAACGAACTCGGCAGTCGCGTGGTGCTGGAAATCGCCGGGGCGCTCGCCGGTGTCGCCCTGGGATGGGTGTTGTTCAGTTCGCGGTCATTGGAAAAAACCGTCGACTGACGCAGGTTTTTCGTTGCCTGCCGGTTAAATCCAGAGGCGCTGAATGCGCATCTTATGAGCCACTCACTCCCCGCTAACCAGCGCGCTAAAGCATGCGTGGAGGCGAGTGGTTAATCGCGCGTGTGGAGGCCGGCCGCGGCCCAAAATCGATTCAGAAAGGCGGTGGCAGGGTAGGTGCCGTGCGGAAACAACAGGCCGCGCAACACCACCCAATTGGTAGGAGACACCCCTGATGACTATTCGCAACCGCAAGCCCCTGATCGCCCTGATCGTCGCCGCCGGCAGTGTGCTGGCCATCCCGGCGATGGCACAGTCGGCCAAGCAGCAGGCCGCGCATGCGCAGAATGAGGCGGCGCAGGCCCAGCAGGCGGCGGCACAGGCTGGGCAGGCGGCTGACCAGGCGACCGATGCGGCCGCAGCGGCATCGGCACAGGCCAACGGCGGTGGCCAGACCTGGGCCAGCATCGATACCGATGGCAATGGCACCATCAGCAAGACCGAGGCGCAGGTGAATGCCGGGCTCGCCCAGGTGTTCGACCAGGCCGACACCAACAAGGACGGCGAGCTGAGCGCCGACGAGTACAAGGCCTACGTGGCTGCGCAGCAGGCCGGAGCAGGTGCCGGCGCGGCGCAGGGCCGCTGATCCAGACCTGATTCGGGAAGACCGGTGCATGGGGACCCGGGCGGCTGCGGCCGCCCGGGTTTTTGCTGTATTGACGGCGCCCTCGGCGGGCACGACCATCCGCGCATGGCAACCCTCAAGCGCCATTTCGAGACCATGGCCCGCTACAACGCCTGGGCCAACCAGCGCCTGTACGCCGCCGTGGAGGCGTTGCCCGAGGAGGACTACCGCAGGCCGTGCGGCGCGTTCTTCGGCTCCGTCGAAGGTACGCTCAACCACCTGTTGGTGACGGATCGCATCTGGCTGCGCCGGTTGGCCGGGCAGGGCGATACCGGCTATGCGCTCGATACGCTGCTGTTCACCGATTTCACCGCGCTGCGTCAGGCGCGGATCGAGGAGGATGCCGGCATCGTCGCGTTCGTGCTCGGGCTGTCCGACGCAGCCTTGGCGACCCGTGTCGCCTATCGACGCGTGTCCACGCCCGAACCGCAGCTGCAGCGGGTGGACGCCGGGCTGGCGCACTGGTTCAACCACCAGACCCATCACCGCGGCCAGGTACATACCCTGCTGACCCAACTGACCGGCCAGGCCCCGGCACTGGACCTGCTGGTCTACCAGCGCCAGCACGGCGACTGAGCGTGCCCGGTGTCCCACGTGCCGGGACGGCGGTATCCTTGTGCGATGACTACCCCCACGCCTGCGCCGTCGCGCGCCATCGGCCTGGTCGGTTTTGACGGTGACGATACGCTGTGGAAGAGCGAGGACTACTACCGCAAGGCCGAGCAGGATTATCTTGACCTGCTGTCGCGCTACGTCGACGTGCATGACACGCAGACCGCGCGCCACCTGCTGGAAGTGCAGCAGCGCCACCTGGGCACCTTCGGCTATGGCGTGAAGAGCATGACGCTGTCGATGATCGAAGCGGCCATCGACATCACCGGCCAGCGCATCGAGGCCAAGGACATCCAGCGCATCCTGGATATCGGCCACGACACCCTGCGCCACCCGGTCGACCTGATCGACGGTGTGCGCGAAGCGGTGGCGGCCATCGCCGAGCACTACCCGGTGGTGCTGATCACCAAGGGCGACCTGTTCCACCAGGAAGCGAAGATCAAGGTCGCGAACCTGGCCGAGCTGTTCCCGCGCATCGAGATCGTCTCCGAGAAGGACCCGGAGACCTACGCCCGCGTGCTGGCCGAGTTTGACCTGCCGATGCAGCGCTTCGTGATGGTCGGCAACTCGCTGCGTTCGGACATCGAGCCGGTGGTGACCCTCGGTGGCTGGGGCGTGCATACCCCGTATGCGGTGACCTGGGCCCACGAGACCCAGCACGGCGTGGCTGACGATGAACCGCGCATGGTCACCGCCGATACCGCCCACGACTGGCCGGCTGCACTGGCGGCGATCGAGGCCAAGGCCGCGGCGGCGGCCTGACAGGGCGCGGCGGCTGCGGCAGAATCGGGGCATGAACGTCCGACTGCGCGCGCTGTTGTTGTCCCTGCTGCTGGTGCCGGCCACCGTGCTGGCCCAGCAGAGCGCCGAGCGCTCGGCGGCCTACACGGTGGAAACCGGTGACAGCTGGGTCGATGCCCAGCTGCAGGACATCAACCACTACGCCGAACGCTACCCCGACGCCTTCCTCGACGAAGTGTCGCGCTATGCCGAGGTGCCGCGCGGTTACATCAGCGCGCTGTTCACCACCCATGGCTGGCAGGCCGGGGATATCTACTTCGCCTGCTTCTGGGCCAAGGCCAGCGGCCAGACCTGCCGCGACAGCGTGCGCGCCTTCAGCCAGGACCCGGCGGGCGGCTGGGAGGCGGTGGTGAAGCGCATGCCGGCCAAGCCGGACAACCTGCACTACCGCGCCGTGCGCCATGCCATCGTGGCCAGCTACCAGCACTGGGACCGGCCGATCACCCTGGATGCCACCCTGAGGCGCCAGCTCAAGCGGTAGTGCCGGCCGCTGGCCGGCAACTGCATCATTCCAGGCATCCCGAGGTTGCCGGCCAGCGGCCGGCGCTACCGATTTCCGTCATGTTGCTCTGCATATCGCCGCCGCCGCGCGCTCCGGCGACAATACGGGTTCGAGCTGTTCCCCGTTCCCGTAATCGAGTGACTGATGAGCGCCTCTTTCGTTTCGCCTGATGTGATCCGCCGCCTGTTCGCGCAGGCCATGTCCCGCATGTACCGCACCGAAGTGCCGCTGTACGGCACGCTGGTGGAACTGGTGGAGCGGATCAACGCGCAGGTGCTTGACCAGGACCCGGCGCTGGCTGCGCAGCTGCAGCGCAACGACGAGCGTGCGCGCCTGGATGAAGAGCGCCACGGTGCGATCCGCGTCGGCACCGTGCAGGAACTGGCCACGCTGCGCCGCCTGTTCGCGGTGATGGGCATGTACCCGGTCGGCTACTACGACCTGTCCGTGGCCGGTGTGCCGGTGCATTCCACCGCGTTCCGCCCGCTGACCGGTGCCGCACTGGCGCAGAACCCGTTCCGCGTGTTCACCTCGCTGCTGCGCCTGGAGCTGATCGAAGACGAAGCGCTGCGTGCCGAATCGGCGCGCATCCTCGAACGCCGCCGCATCTTCACCGAGGGCGCGCTGGCGCTGATCGACCAGGCCGAGCGTGACGGCGGACTGTCGCAGGCCGATGCCGAGCGCTTCGTCGATGAAGCACTGGAAACCTTCCGCTGGCACGGCGATGCCACCGTCGATCTGCCGACCTACCACGCGCTGCACAACGCGCATCGCCTGGTGGCCGACGTGGTCAGCTTCCGCGGCCCGCACATCAACCACCTGACCCCGCGTACGCTGGATATCGATGCCGCACAGGCGGCAATGATCGAGCACGGCATGGCGGCCAAGGCGGTGATCGAAGGCCCGCCGCGCCGCGCCTGTCCGATCCTGCTGCGGCAGACCAGCTTCAAGGCACTGGAAGAAGCCGTGCATTTCCCGGACAGCGAGGGTGGCGATGCCGGTACGCATACCGCGCGCTTCGGCGAGATCGAACAGCGTGGCCTTGCGCTGACCCCGAAGGGCCGCGCGCTGTACGACCAGCTGCTGTCGCAGGCCCGTGATGCCGGTGGCGAAGGCAGCACGGGCGGCGACTACGGCCAGCGCCTGCAGGCGGTGTTCGCCAGCTTCCCGGATGACCACGACACGCTGCGCCAGGAAGGCCTGGGCTATTACCGCTACCAGTTGACCGATGCCGGCCGCGCCGCGCCGGAGCGCGTGGCCGATCTGCCCGCCGAAGTGCTGGTGGCCACGGGCCTGGCCACCGCCGACCCGATCGTCTACGAGGATTTCCTGCCGGTCAGTGCCGCGGGCATCTTCCAGTCGAACCTGGGCGGCGAAGAACAGCGCGCCTATGCCGCGCACGCCAACCGCGAGGCCTTCGAGCAGGCGCTGGGCGTGGCGGTGAATGACGAGTTCGAGATCTACGAGCGGCTGCAGGCCGAATCGTTGGCGGCGCTGCGCACCGCGTGAAGGTAGAGCCGGCCGCTGGCCGGCTGTACCCGATGTCCGTACCTGGGGTCAGAGCCCTTTCCTGCGGAAAGGGATCCGACCCCGACGTTGCGCATGACCGGGGTCAGATCCCTTTTCGGCAGAAAAGGGCTCTGACCCCCAACGCAGTCAGCCCTTCATCGTGCCGGTATCCAGCCAACGCTGGTGCCACGACAGCGCTTCCGGCAGCAGGTGCGGGGTGTGCTTGCCGTAGCTCTCGCGGCTGGCGCGGTCGAAGTAGTCCTGCAGTTGCGCGCGGAAATCCGGATGCGCGCAGTTGTCGATCAGCACCTGCGCGCGCTTGCGCGGGGTCAGGCCACGCAGGTCGGCCAGGCCCTGTTCGGTGACGATCACCGACACGTCGTGTTCGGTGTGGTCGACATGGCTGGCCATCGGCACGATCGCCGAGATGGTGCCGTTCTTCGCGGTGGACGGGCTCAGGAAGGCCGACAGGAAGCCGTTGCGGGCGAAGTCACCGGAACCGCCGATGCCGTTCATGATCCGCGTGCCCATCACGTGCGTCGAATTGACGTTGCCGTAGATGTCCACCTCGATCATGCCGTTCATGCCGATGCAGCCCAGGCGGCGCACCAGTTCCGGATGGTTGGAGATCTCCTGCGTGCGCATGATGATGCGTTCGCGGTAGAAATCGATGTGTTCCTTGAACGTCTCGTTGGCCTGCGGGCTCAGCGCGAAGCCGGTGCACGAGGCATAGCTCAGCACGCCGTCGCGCAGCAGGTCGAGCATGCCGTCCTGGATCACTTCGGTGAACGCGGTCAGGTCGCGGAAACCGCTCTTGGCCAGGCCGGCCAGCACCGCGTTCGGAATATTGCCCACGCCCGACTGCAGCGGCAGCAGGTTCGGCGGCAATCGGCCCTTCTTCACTTCGTGCTTGAGGAACTCGATCAGGTGCGAAGCGATCTGCTCGCTGGTCGCATCGATCGGGCTGAACGGGCTGTTGCGGTCCGGGCCGTTGGTGCGCACCACGGCCACGATCTTGTCCGGGTCGCAGCGCAGCGCGGTGTCGCCGATGCGGTCGTTGGCGTTGACCAGCGGAATCGGCTTGCGGTGCGGCGGCAGCGCGGTGCCGTAGTAGATGTCATGCATGCCGTCGACGCCGGCCGGCTGCCATTCGTTGACCTCGACGATCACCTTCTTCGCCAGGTCCAGCCAGGTCTTGTTGTTGCCGACCGAGGTGGAGGGCACCAGCGAACCGTCTTCGCGGATGGCCGAGACTTCGATCACGGCGGTATCGATCTCGCCGTAGAAGCCGAACCACACGTGCTGGGCCACGTGGCTGAGGTGGATGTCGATGTAATCCAGCTTGCCCTCGTTGATGCGGTTGCGCGCATCCGGGTCGCTCTGGAATGGCATGCGCATGGCGATGCCATCGGCCTTGGCCAGCGCGCCATCGAGTTCCGGCGCGGTGGAGGCGCCGGTCATCAGCTTGATCTGGAAGGGCTGGCCCTGGGCGTGCACCGATTCGATGCGACGGGCCAGTTCAACGGGGACGGCCTTGGGGTACCCGGAGCCGGTAAAGCCGCTCATGGCCACGGTTTCACCGGGCTGGATCAGCGCGGCTGCGGCCTCGGCGGAGACCACGCGGTCACGGAGACGCGCGTTGGCGATGCGATCAACAGACATGACGACAGTGTTTCTGGGGGGAATCCCGATTATCGGCCATCCTCCTCCGTACGGGGGGTTCTACCTTCGTGGAATGGCTTTTCCCCGCAGGGGTCACCCCTACCCACCGGTTTTGTTTTGCAGTGCAGCGTGCAAAGTGCTTTCGCAGCCCGCACGATGGCCCTGCATCCCGACGTGGGGGAGGGAGCAGAGCCCGCTGGCAGTTCGCTGCAAGCGGGCTTTTTTATTGCCTGTCGCCCAGTATGAATACGCAGCCTCCATTATTGGTAGTGCCGGCCGCTGGCCGGCAACTGCAGGAAGCTGCTGCGGAATCATCGGATCTGCCGGCCAGCGGCCGGCACTACCGGGTCGATACAATCAGCCCATGACCCTCGCCCCCGCCGATCTGCCCACCTCCCTGCAGCCCCTTGTCGACCGCGCGCTGGCGCGCCTGGCCCAGGTCCTGCCCGAGCCCGTTCCTGCCGAGCTGCTGCCGCTGTTGACCCGGCTGGCGGTGGCCAGCGACTTCGCGCTGGACACGCTGGTGCGGCAACCGGCGCTGCTGGCACAGCTGGCCGCGCCCGGCTGCCCGCCGATCCCGGCGCCGGTGCTCGATCCGCTGCAGCCCAGCGACTGGCCGGCGCAGATCCGGCGCTGGCGCACGGCGATGTCGACGCGGCTGATCTGGCGCGACCTGACCGGTCTGGACGACGTGGCGCAGACCCTGGCCGGCGCCACCGCTTTGGCCGAAGACTGCCTGCGGCTGGCGCTGGACGCCCTGCAGCAGGAATTCGCCCAGCGCCACGGCGTGGTCCGCGACGGCGAAGGCGCGCCGCAGCAGCTGGTGGTGTTCGGCCTTGGCAAGCTCGGCGGTGGCGAGCTCAACTTCAGTTCCGATGTGGACCTGGTCTACGCCTACCCGCATGGCGGCGAATCCGACGGCCCACGCGCACTGGCTGCCGAGGAGTATTTCGCGCGCCTCGGCCAGCGCCTGGCCAAGCTGCTGGACGAGACCACCGTCGATGGCTTCAGCCACCGCGTCGACCTGCGCCTGCGCCCGTTCGGCAGCGCTGGTCGCGTCGCGCTCTCGTTCGCGGCGATGGACCAGTACTTCCAGCGCGAAGGCCGCGACTGGGAACGCTATGCCTGGCTGAAGGCGCGCGCGGTCGCCGGCGATATCGAGGCCGGTGAGGCGTGGCTGCAGACCCTGCGTCCGTTCGTGTACCGCCGCTACCTGGACTTCACCGCGCTAGACGGCCTGCGCGAGATGAAGGCGGCCATCACCGCCGAAGTCGCGCGCCGTGAACTGCATGAAGACATCAAGCGTGGCGCCGGTGGCATCCGCGAAATCGAATTTCTGTGCCAGGCGCTGCAGCTGATCCGCGGTGGGCGCGAACCAGCATTGCGCGAGCGTCGGCTGCTGGTGGCGCTGGACGCACTGGTGGCCGCCGGACAGATCGCGCCCGAGGACGGCAGTGCGCTGCGCGAGGCCTACCTGTTCCTGCGCCGGCTGGAAAACCGCCTGCAGATGCTGCGCGACGCGCAGACCCACGTGCTGCCCAGCGATGTACTGGACCGTGAGCGCATCGCCGTCGGCCTTGGCTACCCGGATTGGGAGGTGCTGCGCGCGGCACTGGCCGTGCAGCAGCAGCGGGTCAGTACCGAATTCGCCGCGCTGCTGGCGCCGCGCAAGGGTCAGGCCGCGCCCGACGCGCTGGCCAACTACTGGCGCAGCCTACCGGAAGGCAGCAATGCACCGCTGCTGGCCGAAGCCGGTTTCCTCGATGCCAACGGCGCCGACCAGTCGCTGCGCGATTTCGCCCAGGGCACCGGCGTGAAGTCGTTGTCCGATGCGGCGCGTGCGCGGCTGGACCGCGTGCTGCCCGCGCTGCTGCATGCGGCCACGCGTTCGCCGCAGCCGGATGCCGCACTCAAGCGCGTGCTCGGCCTGCTGCAGGCGGTACTGCGCCGGACCAGCTACCTCGCGCTGCTGGACGAGCAGCCCAGCGCGTTGGCGCGGTTGGTGGACGTGCTGGCGCGCAGCGCGCTGCTGGCCGAGCGCTTGGCCGCGTACCCGCTGCTGCTGGACGAACTGCTGGACGTGCGCGTGTCCGGGCCGATGCCGGATGCCGCCGGCATGCTGGCCGAGTGCCAGCAGGTGCTGGCGGTGGAAGATCCGGAATCCGCGCTGCGCTGGCTCAATGAAACGCGGCTGGCACTCAGCTTCCGCATGGCGATGGCCACGCTGGATGGCCGTCAGGGTGCAGTGGACAGCACGCGGCAACTGGCCGAGCTGGCGCAGGCGGTGGTGGTCACCGTGCTGGCGATGGCCGAGGCGGACATGCGCGCCGCGCACGGTGAGATTCCCGGTGGCCGTTTCGCGATCATCGGCTACGGCAGCCTCGGTGGCCTTGAACTGGGCTTCGGTTCCGATCTGGACCTGGTGTTCCTGCACGACAACCCGGCTGGCGTGGATGCCAGCGATGGCGCGCGTCCGCTGGAGCCGGGGCGCTGGTATGCGCGGCTGGCGCAGAAGGTGATGGCACTGCTTGGGGCAGTCACTGCCGCCGGGCGCCTGTACGACATCGACGTGCGCCTGCGCCCGGATGGCGGCAAGGGTTCGCTGGTGTCTTCGTTGGCCAGTTACACCGAATACCAGCGCGAACGTGCGTGGACCTGGGAGCACCAGGCGCTGGTGCGCGCGCGTGGCGTGGCCGGCGATGCCAGCCTGTTGGCCGACTTCGAGCACGTGCGTGCGCAGACGCTGGGCCGCGAACGTGATGCCGGTGTGCTGTATGCCGACGTGTTGAAGATGCGTGGGCGCATGCGTACTGAACTGGACCGCAGCGATGCCGCACGGCTGGACCTGAAGCAGGGCGCGGGTGGCGTGGTGGACCTGGAGTTCCTGCTGCAGACCGGCGTGCTTGCGCGCAGTGCCCAGCATGCGGCGTTGCTGCAGCCGCGCGACACGCCGTCGTTGATCGATGCGTTGGCGGTTGCGGGATTCCTGCCGGAAGACACCGCGCAGGCGCTGCACGGGGCACATGCCACACTGCTGGACGTGGGCCTCGCCTGCACGCTGGACCGCCGCCCGCGGTTGGCCCCGACCACGCCCGCGATTGAAGAGGCGTGTGCCGCGATTACGGCGGCGTGCATCGCCGCGGAGCTGCCATTCGCCTGAGGGGGTGCACCCACCAGCGCAATGCCCCGGCAATGAACCGCCGGATCAATGATCTGACCGTTGGCCTGCTGTTGGTAGGTGCCAACCCTGGTTGGCACAACCCATCAGCGTTCACGACCCCGGCAACAGCGTGCCAACCAAGGTTGGCAGCTACCGGATCAATGGCTCGGCGATGACCTGCCGGATCAATGATCTGACCGTTGGCCTGTTGTTGGTAGGTGCCAACCTTGGTTGGCACAACCCATCAGCGTTCATGACCCCGGCAACAGCGTGCCAACCAAGGTTGGCGGCTACCGGATCAATGATCTGACCGTTGGCCTGCTGTTGGTAGGTGCCAACCTTGGTTGGCACAACCCATCAGCGTTCATGACCCCGGCAACAGCGTGCCAACCAAGGTTGGCAGCTACCGGATCAATGGCCCGGCGATGACCCGCCGGATCAATGATCTGACCATTGGCCTGTTGTTGGTAGGTGCCAACCTTGGTTGGCACAACCCATCAGCGTTCACGACCCCGGCAACAGCGTGCCAACCAAGGTTGGCAGCTACCGGATCAATGGCTCGGCGATGACCCGCCGGATCAATGATCTGACCATTGGCATGTTGTTGGTAGGTGCCAACCTTGGTTGGCACAACCCATCAGCGTTCACGACCCCGGCAACAGCGTGCCAACCAAGGTTGGCACCTACCAGAGCGACGGCGGTCAGCTGGTGGCGCGCAGCGGCGCCATCTTCCACAACAACGCACGGAACGGGGCCAGCAGGCACACGCCGATCGCCAGCTTCACCGCCAGATCGCCGGCGGCCCAGCTCACCCACGGCAGGGTGGAACCGGCAAAGGCGATCGACCAGAAAATGGTGGTATCCACCGTCGCACTGCAGGTCGTCGCGACCATTGGCGCACGCCACCAGCTGCCACGGCGCAGGCGGTCGAATACGGTGATGTCCAGCAGCTGGGCCACGATGAAGGCCGAGCAGGAGGCAATGGCAATGCGCGGGGTGGCCACCCAGATCGACAGCAGCACTGCCACCGCAAAACCAATCCACGCCACGCGGCGCGCCGGGCCCGGGCCGAAGCGGCGGTTGATCAGGTTGCTGACCAGGAACGCGACCGGGTAGCTGAAGGCACCCCAGGTCAGCCAATCGTTGATCGGGTACTGCACCAGCACGTTGGACAGCAGCACCACCGCGCCCATGGCCAGTACCGCCAGCACCAGGGCGCGGGCGGTCAACGGGGCAAACACAGGGGCAGGACGCACGGACATGGCGAGCCAGGAGGACAAAGGGGATCGCCCATTATCCGCCCGGCCCGCGGCAAAACCAAAACCGGCCGTTCAGCTTTACAGCGCTTCGCTCATCACATCGCCGGCGGCATAGGCGGTCGGCACATAAGCCAGCGCCTGGCCCTGTGCGCTCTTCACGGTCCAACCGGCACCGGCTTCGGTGGGGTCGAAATGCACCTGCTGGCCGACCACGAAGGCCGCCGTCTGGTCCTCGTGCACGCGCGCCGGCCAACGCAGCGTGGCGGTCTGGTCGGCCTTGTCCGGTACCTGCAGCTGCACCTGGCGCTCGCCCTCCGGCGTGGTCTCCACCTTCTTCACTTCCATCGGTGGCAGCGGCACCGCCTTGGTGCGGCGGGCCCTGTCACGGCGTTCGCTGGCCTTGAACGGCGCCTTGGAGAGTTCGGACAGGCCTGCCGACGCCGCAAGGGGAACCGATACCACGATCAACGAGGTGATCAGCACGCTGGCCTCGCTGCTGTTCAACTGCGGCGCAGCGCCGGCATGGACGGTGGGCACCAGCAGCGCCGAGAGCAGCAGGGCAGAGGCAGGCATACGCAGGTAACGGAGCATCGGGACCTCCAGGTCGCAAAGAAGGGAATTCAGGGTGTGGCTGCGGCGGCTCCGGCCACCGGCACGTGGGGGATCACCAGTTCCTGCTGCAGCTGGCTGCGCTGGTGCAGGAAATCGAACACCGATTCCACCGTCACGACCGAGTAGTTGCCGGAGATGCGTTCGCCGGCGGGGTGGTCGGTGGTGGTGGCGTTGGCTACGAACAGGCGTGCGCCCACGCGCTTGCCCAGGCCGATATGCAGCACGCTGGGCTGGTACTTCTGCTGGCGCAGCCACTGCTGGGCCTGTTCGCGCTTGACGATGGCCGGTGCGCCATCGGCCTGTGCCATCGCTGCTGCCAGCACTTCCAGCACCCACTGGTTGGAGTTCTGGTAGTCGGTGGCGAACGGGTAGGCGACCACGTTGTACCTGGTTTCGTGCAGCGCCTTGGGCTGGATCGAGGGCGGGACCAGCATCGCGCGCAGTGCTGCACGCAACGGTGCCGACGGTACGCCGATGCGCAGGTCGGTATGGCCACCGCTCTCGCCGACGAAGTTGCCCAGTCCTTCGTGGTACAGCTGCGAGCTGTCGGTCTTGCAGCGGTTGAGCAGGTGCATCGCGCGCCAGCGGCCATCGTCCTCGCGAAGCAGGAAGGCCAGGTGGCTGTGGCGCAGGCCGTAGCGGCTCAGGTCCTGGCCGCCACGTGCAGCCACCACCACGTCCACGTCGGGCAGCGCATCCAGACGCTCGGCGGTGGTCCAGGCCACGTCCAGCATTGCTGCCTGCGACGCCACGCTGGGGTAGCGCTCGCGGCATTCGGAGCTGTTGGCCCATGCGGGGGCTGTCGCCAGCAGGCTGGCGATCAGCAGCGCGGCGCGGGGCAGGCGGGAGAAACGATCCATGTCGATACCTTCAACGGCGGGCAGGCCCGCGCGCCGATCATACGCCGGTCAGCGCAGCGGGCGGTCCACACCCTTGCGCTTGAGTTCCTTGTCGCAGGCGTCACTGATGGGAGCCACCGGCAGTGGCGGGCGCTGGCCCTTCGGATCGCGCAGCGCCGGTTGTTCGCGGTACGCGTCCAGCTGCTGCTGGCATTGATACGAGATCGGATCCAGCTCGGTGGGCGTGGTGGAACACGCGGCGAGCAGGGCCAGGGGCAGCAGGAGCAGGGTACGCATGAAGACGTTCAGAGTGATGGGGGAAGGTGGACTCTAACCGCGGTACCGGATCGAAATGTTCAGAAAACGCTGCGCACCCGGCATTCCCGTGATGCCAGGCGCCCAGGATTACCGGCCAGCGGCCAGCACTACCCCGCTGCCAGACGCTGTTTCACTTCTGCCGCGATCCGCGCGGTTTCGCGCAGTGGCTCGATGCGGTCGTACTGCCAGTCCAGCCAGCGTTCCTGCAATCGCCCGTGCTCGCGCAGCTGCTGCTGGAAACGCGCCAGCCGCCCCTGCGCGGTCTCGGCCAGCGCCACCATCACCGGCATGCGCGTGGCGCAGGCTTCAGAGAGCAGGTTCACCGAATCGGGTGAGACCACCACGCGGTTGGCCCAGCCGAGCAGGCCCCCATATGGGTTCACGCCATCGCCGCCATCGCCCCAGATCACGTGCGGCAGGTCGGCGAATTTCGCGCGCAGGATCTCGGCCAATGCCGGCGGCGTGCGCCGCGAGGTGGTCGCCAGCAGGCTGCCGCCTTCGCTGCGGATCTGCTCGGCCAGTGCCTGGAACACGCGAACCATCGCCGCTTCGTCCCACGGTGCCAGCGGCGTCGGCCCGCCCACCAGCAGCGCGGTGCGTGGGCCGGGCAGGGTACTGAAGCCGGCAAACGCGGCGCGGCCCCAGGCCAGCCAGTCATCGTCCACCGGGTTGAGGCTGCCGAGCAGGGTCAGCACGTTGCTGCCACGCAGGGCATCGTGCTCGGGCACCACGACCACATCCCAATGGCGGGCGCCGATGCGCGGGTCGAGGATCTGCACCACCTGGCTGCCGCGTGCGCGCAGGACGCGCAGGGCACCGGCGGCCTGGCGGCCACAGCCGATCGCCAGCGCCGGGGCCTCGGCGGCCAGTGACGCGAAAGCCTCGCCATAGCCGTTCACATCGCCCGGCAGGCGCCGCGGCGACAGCCAGCGCCAAGGCGCGCGCGGCTGCAGGACCAGCGGTCGGTGGGTGCCCTGGCGCAGCGCCGAGGCCAGCGCGACCGCCTGGCGGACATTGCCCGCACGGCCGTCAGTGACCGTCCATGGCGCGCTCGATCGTTTCACCATTGGCATTAATTCGTTTCAGCCCTGCTGGGTGTTGCAACAGTCGCGACACTCTACACTGCGGCTCGTCGATTCGCCCCGCGCCGCCCGCGGGCACTGACTTCCCTTAGCCGCCCTGGAGATCCACCGATGTCCCACGCGCTCGACGCTGCTGCCCTCGATCAGCTGTTCCGCACTGCCCGTACCCAGAACGCCTTCCTCGACAAGCCGGTCCCGGCCAGCCTGCTGCAGGAACTGTACGACCTGGTGAAGTGGGGCCCGACTGCGGCCAACACCACGCCGGCCCGCTTCGTCTTCGTCACGTCGAAGGAAGCCAAGGAAAAGCTGGCCCCGGCCCTGTCCGAAGGCAACCTGGCCAAGACCATGGCCGCCCCGGTCACCGCTATCATCGGCTTCGACCTGGACTTCCACGAGAAGCTGCCGTACCTGTTCCCGCACACCGATGCCAAGGCCTGGTTCGACGGCCCGCAGGAAGGCCGCCACGAAGCCGCCATCCGCAACGGCAGCCTGCAGGGTGCCTACCTGATCCTGGCCGCGCGCGCGCTGGGCCTGGATGCCGGCCCGATGTCCGGCTTCGATGCGGCCAAGGTGGATGAAGCCTTCTTCGCCGGCACCTCCATCAAGTCGAACTTCCTGGTCAACCTGGGTTACGGTGACCCGGCGGGCCTGTTCCCGCGTCTGCCGCGCCTGTCGTTCGACGAAGCGGCGCGCATCGCGTAAGTCGCTGTATCGGTTTCGGGCCTGCCGTCCCGCGGCGGGCCCTTGCTGCACCGTGTACCCACCCTACGATCCGGAGAGTTCCTGAGATGAGCGCCACCCGTAAACTGCTGCTGCCGCTGGCCCTGACCCTGGCCATCGCCGCCTGCTCCAAGCCGGCCGACACCGCTGCCCCGGCTGCTGACGCCGCCGCCCCGGCCACCACCGAGCAGGCCGCCACCCCGGCTGCCGATGCCGCCGCTGCCGCGCCGGCCGCCGAAGCGATCAAGATCGCCTCGGGCACCTACAAGCTGGACCCGAGCCACACCGACGTGCTGGCCCAGTGGAGCCACTTCGGCTTCTCCAACCCGAGCGCGCACTTCGGCAACGTTGAAGGCACCCTGGTGTACAACGCCGAAGACGTGACCAAGTCCACCGTGGAAGTGAAGCTGCCGCTGAGCGGCCTGAACAGCTTCACCGCCAAGTTCGACGAGCACCTGAAGAGCGCCGACTTCTTCGATGCCGCCAAGTTCGCCGATGCCACCTTCAAGAGCACCAAGGTGGAAGCGGCCGGCACCAACAAGCTGACCGTCACCGGCGACCTGACCATCAAGGGCATCACCAAGCCGGTCACCCTGGACGTCACCGTCAACGGCGGCGGCGAGCACCCGATGGCCAAGGTTCCGGCTGCCGGCTTCGATGCCACCACCACCCTGAAGCGCAGCGATTTCGGCGTCGGCGCCTACGCCCCGAACGTCAGCGATGAAGTGAAGATCCGCATCACCACCGAAGCCACCGGCGAAAAACCGGCGGCTTGATGCACCCCACTCACTCGTCGTGAGAAGGCAGAAGGCCCGCTGAAAAGCGGGCCTTCTTTTTGGGTTCTGGTAGAGCCGGCCGCTGGCCGGCTGCTTGCGAGGTGCCCGATGCTGATGGGGTTGCCGGCCAGCGGCCGGCACTACCCGGTAGGTGCCAACCTCGGTTGGTACACGAGCATTTCGCGGGCCAACCAAGGTTGGCCACTACCGGGTACGCGGGTTCAGCGCAGCGCGCCCAACCACACCCCACACGCTTCGCTCGGGCTCTGCTTGGCCTTCACCGCCAGCCCGCTCACGCGCACGAAGGTCTGCGCGGCCTGTGCCACCACCTGGCGTGCGATCAGTGCCGCCTGCTTGGTCGCGGCCTGCTGCTTGCGCAGTTGCACGATGTTGATCGAAGGCCGACCGACCGGCGCATATTTCTGGTCGCGGCGCAGCACATCGGCTACCTGCGCCACTTCGAATTCGGCCTGCAGGTAGCGGTGCTGTGCCTCCACCAGCTCACGCAGCGGTACACGCAGCGCAGCGGTGTCGGCGAAAGCAGCCAGGGCCGCATCGCAGGCGGCGTCATCGGCAAAGCGGGTACGCAGCGCATCCACGCTGGCCAGGGTCAGTTTGGCCATGTGGGCCTCGTTGCTGCAGGAAAGGAGCGCGATTGTCGCATTGCTTGCCGGCTGATGCGTTGAACCAGGTGGCGGAATCCCTATGGAGCCGAGCCCATGCTCGGCTCATCGCGCAGCGCGAGGGTTCTCCGATGGCGGAACGAAAAGCAGCCGAGCGTGGGCTCGGCTCTACAATGGGCTGCTGTTTCATTCACGGAAGGAAGACCCATGCAGGACGCGCAGTACTGGTTGAACGAATTCTGGACGGGCCTGAGCGTGCTCGACCTGCTGGGCGGCAGCCTGCTCGGCACGCTGCTGGGCCTGGTGCTGGGCATCTTCGCCTGGCGCTGGCTGCACCGCCGCGGTTGGCTGCAGCGGCGCAAGCGCTGGCATCACTGGCTGCTGGCCAGCTACGTGGTGCTGCTGCCGCTGGCCACCGCCTTCTTCGGCCTGCAGCTGGGCTTCACCGCCGGCGCGCATCGCGCGCTGTTCAAGCAGCTCGATCATTTCCAGCCGCACCTGCAGACGCTGGTGGAAGGGTGGAGCGAAGGCTTCACCGATTCGCTGGACGACCCGCGCATGCGCGAGGCCCTGCGCAGCCAGGGCACGGTGGGCGATGTGGCCGATACCATCGCCTCGGCCTATCTGAGCGAGCATCCGCTGCCTGGCCTCGACCGCCTCGGCAACGGCCCACTGGCACGCGGCACCGGCTGGGTGATCGGCAAGGTGCGCGAAGGCCTGCTGCGCGGCATGGTGGAAGACACGCTGGTGGACAAGGCCGGCACGATTGGCTTGGAGCCCAAGGTGGTGCGAGAGGCACTGACCATGCACGTCGATGAGCTGCTGCACACCCGCGGCGTGCTGCGGCTGGTGAAGGCGCAGATCAACGGCATGATGCCCGGCGTGTACTTCGGGCTGCTGTTGCCGCTGCTGGTCATCGCGCTGCTGGTGGCGCTGGAGATCTGGGCCGCGCAGCGGTTCGGGTGGACGCGGCGGGTGGCGCCCAACGCGGTAGTGCCGGCCGCTGGCCGGCAGCTGCAGGTTCCCGCCGAAGGTTCATGAGGTTGCCGGCCAGCGGCCGGCACTACCCCCAGGCAAAAAGTGCATGACCGCCGATGGCCCCCTGTAGAGTCGAGCCACGCTCGACTCATCGCGCGCGGCGCGATGCGTGCGGGTTTCGGGCTGCTGCCGCTGCTGATCTTCGCGCTGCAGGTGGTGTCCAGCGCGGTAGTGCCGGCCGCTGGCCGGCAGCTGCAGGTTCCTGCCGAAGCTTCATGAGGTTGCCGGCCAGCGGCCGGCACTACCCCCAGGCAAAAAGTGCATGACCGC
>NZ_JAOCFV010000061.1:0-27103 GCF_029842145.1 Stenotrophomonas sp. GD03794 | reverse complement strand
CCGCCATCCCACGGAATGCACGCTGTTGCTGTTGCTTCGGCTGTTGAAGTTGCCGTTGCCTCTGCAGGTGCAGGGCTGCAAGCCCTGCCGAACAACCCTCACCCTTCGCAGTTGGCGAACACGTCGCGGTCGCGCTCGTACAGCGAGGTCTTTACCTGCATCAGGCCCAGTACCGACGGGAACAGGTTGTCGTGGTCGGTGTAGGCCGCCGAACGCTTGCGCACGCACTGCAGGTCCAGCCCGCGGCTGCTGGCGAAGCCCTGCGAGAACCACATCGTCATCGGTACCCGGGTCTGCTCGGCCGGGGCGATGGCGTAGGGCACGCCATGCAGGAACAGGCCCTTCTCGCCCAGCGACTCGCCGTGGTCGGACAGGTAGATCATCGCCGTGTCGTAGTCCTGCATGCCCTGCAGCGTGCCGATGGTCTTGGTCAGGAAGTGATCGGTGTACAGCACGGCGTTGTCGTAACTGTTGGTGATCTCTTCGCGCGAGCAGCGGCCGATGTCGCGGGTATCGCAGGTGGGGGTGAAGCGGCGGAACGCGGGCGGGTAGCGCTCGAAGTAGGCCGGGCCGTGGTTGCCCAGCTGGTGCAGCACCACCACCCGGTCGCCGGGCTTTGCACGTACCTGGGTGGCCAGGTCCTGCAGCAGGATTTCGTCCATGCAGCGGCCGTCAGCGCACAGGCCCGGGGTGGTCGCATCGGACAATGACTGGAAGTCCAGGCCTTCGCACACGCCCTTGCAGCCGGACTGGTTGTCACGCCACAGCGGCGCGATGCCGGCACGGTTCAATACGTGCAGCAGCGACTGGTGCGCGCGGATCTTCTTCTCGTCGTAGTCGTGCCGGCCCCATGGCGAGAACAGGCACGGCAGTGAAACCTCGGTGCTGGTGCCGCACGAGTGCATGTCCGGGAAATTGATCACGCTGGCCTGCGCCAGTTCCGGGGTGGTGTTACGGCCACCGTTGAGCCCCCAGTTCTGCGCGCGCACGGTCTCGCCCATGACGATCACCAGCAGGCGCGGCTTGCTGGCCGGCGCGCGCGGGGTGGCCTTGGCATCGGTACCGATCGGCAACTTCGGTGCGCGCTGCACCGGGTTGTCGCCACGCAGTGCACGCGGCATGCCCAGCAGCACATTGGCCGGGGTGGCGAGGTAACGCACTTCGCGCTGGTTGCGCATCAGTGCCGAGACGTCCTGGAACGAGATCAACGCGCCGCCGACCGCGGTCACTGCCGCCACGACCAGGAAGCCGACGCGCCAGAGCAGGCTGCGGCCCAAGCTGCGGCGGCGCAGCTGCACGCGCCACAGCACCGCCATCGGCAGCACTGCCAGCAACAGCACCGGCCACACCAGCGATATGGTCATCAGCTCGCGGCTTTCCTTGGGATCGGTCGCCAGCACGTTGCGCAGCATGTCCGCATCCAGGTAGATGTGGTAGCGGCTCATGTAGTGCGCAGCGAAGGCGGTTACCAGCAACAGCAGGCTGATCACCACCTTGGCGTTCCAGCGCCAGACCAGGATGCCCAGCAGCACGCCGTGCGCACCCAGCAGCAACAGCAGCAGCGAGAGCGCGTAGCGCAGGCTGCCCGGATGGCTGGCCATTGCGCTGTGCCAGAACAGGCCGTTGCCGGCCACCGCGAAGAACAGGCTGGTCAGGGCGATCAGTGCTTCGGTGGACAGCTGCGGCCGCCAGCGGCGAAGACTCGCCAGTGCGGGAAGGCGGGCGGGGCGTTGGACCGATGCACTCATGCGTTTGCCTCCTGGCGGTTGGGACGGTCCAGCTGACGGCGGATCAGGACATACAGGCCGAGCGAAAGCAGCCAACATATCAACGCAGTGGCAACGTCATGCGAAAGGAAATGCGCGCCCCGCAGCTGCTGGCTGATGCCGAACACCAGGCCAGTGCCAAGGCCGATCCACAGTCCGGCCCAGCGCCACGACGGGCGCCACAGCAGGGCGAAATAGTACAGAGACAACCATGCATAGCCAGCGCTGGCGTGACCGGCCGGGAAGCAGGCCTGCGGCGCCATGCCGGCCGGGCGCACGGTGAAAAGCCCGATGAAAGGCTGCTGGCCGCCGTAGCGCAGCAGGTCCCACGGGCATTCCATCGGCACCAGCGACTTCAGCAGGGAGATCACGCCGGTACCCAGGGCCATGGCAATAACGACATAAAGCAGCGCCCACCGCAGGGTGCGATCGCGACCCTTGCGCCAGTGATGGAAGCACAACAGGATCGCCACGAGCGCTGCAGCCGTGCTCAGCCATTTGCCCACCTTGTGCACCACCGTGCGGGTAACCCAGGCGTCCTGCAACGCCCAATGGCCGCCTTCAAGACGGAACAGGTGGTCGGCTACCCATTGATCGCCGCCGAAACCCATCAGCAGCGTAAACAAGGGCAGACCGATTGCGACAGGCAGCCAGAGGTGAGTTACGGCGAATTTTGACGCCAGTGGCGATGTCGCAAGCGGCGCTACCGAATCAAGGGGACGGACGGGCATGCTGGGAAAGGGCGGGTCGGGAATCCGCGGCCATGCTCGTCACCTGGATGTCGGAGAAGGGTCGGACGCTCGTTCGTGCCGGGTTAATGCTTGCCCGGCACGGGTCAGCGTTCAGTCTTCTTCGGCGGTCGATCCTGTCCGCTCGGCGTGGCACTCCGGGTCCCAGGCCGTACCGGGAAGCAGTTGCCAACGATTGCGATTGGCAACACCGATATCGATCACCTTGGCTGGGTCCACGCAGGGACTCATCGCATCATCCAGTACCAGCAGCCAGCGCTTGTCCGGTGCCTCGGCCAGCCACGGGCCGGCGTCGTGCCATTGCTCTGCCCAGGGGCGCTTGAAGCCGAATTCGCGCACCGGCCGGTCTGCCTGCAGCAGGTTCTGCTCGCGCCAGGCGACCAGTGCCAACTCCGCGTCTGGGCCGATCCGCGCACCTACCCGGCGCATCAGTGCCGACGCCGATGCGTAGGGGTCCAGTGCCGGGATCAGCACCAGACCGTAGAGCATCCAAAGCATGCCGTGGGTCAGCAGTACCAGCGTTGCGGCGCGGCGTACCCGCAGCCAGACGATCAACGTGGCCAGGGCGATGGCGAAGGTCAGCAGGCCGTCACCCAGCACCGGAAGCAGGGTGTCGGGCATGGCCCGGCGCTCCAGCTGGGCCACGGCCCACGGGTGCTCGGTCATCAGCATCACGCCGAGCACGCCCGTCGCCAGCATCAGTACCACGCTGTAGCCGAACAGGTAGCGGCGCACGCACAGCCGACGCAGCAGGCCCGGCAGCAGCGGCGCTACGGCCAGCGCCATTGCCGGCAGCATCGGCAGCAGATACACCTCCCGCTTGCCCGGGCTGGCGCTGAAGAACACCAGCACCAGCACGGCCCAGCCCAGCAGCAACCACTGCCGGCGGTCGCCCCGGCGCAGGCGGCGCCACCAGGGCTTGAACAGCATCGGCAACAGCAGGCTGCCCGGCAGCCACAGGGTCAGGATCACCTGCAGGTAGTACCAGACGGGCTGGCGGTGGTGCCAGGCATTGGCGTAGCGGGTGCCGGTCTGTTTGAACAACAGCTCATGCGCGTAGGCCTGCAGTTCGGCGCTGGGGGTGTGCAGCAGAGCCCACCCCAACGGCGCCAACCACACCCCCACGCCCAGCAGGAAGGCTGGAATCAGCCACAGCAGCGTTGCCGGGTGCGGCCCCTCGACGCGGTGCCCACGGCGGCGCTGGTACAGCCACCAGCCGAACCAGGGCAGCACCATCAGCAGCGGCAGGAAGCCCACGCCCTTGGTCACCGTGCCGACGCCGGCGGCGAAGCCGGCCAGCCACAGGGCAGGCAGGTTGCGGCGTTCACACAGGTGGCGCATCAGCCCCCACAGGGCCACGGTGGTCATCCCCACCAGCACCATGTCGATCTGCGCGCGCTTGGCCATCAGCCCGAACTGCAGGGTGCAGAACAGCGCTGCGAGGGCATAGACGGAATGCCGGGGCGACCACAGCCGGCGGGCCAGGTCCGAGATCAGCCACAGGCTGAGCAGGGCGCCCAGCAACGACGGCAGCAGGAACGACCACTGCCAGCTGCCGACGATCTCGTAGGCAGCGGCCTGCAGCCACATGAAGACCGGCGGCTTTTCCGCGTAGAGCTCCACGCCGCGGTGCGGCAGCAGCCATTGCCCGCTCTCGACCATGGCCCGCGCCGCCAGCACGAAGCGCGGTTCGTCCGGCGGCTGCGGCTGACGCAGGCCGATACCGGCCGCCAACGCAGCAATGATCAGCAGCCACAACAGGGGCAGGCGCCAACGGCGGGGCAGGGCTACGGGCACGGCAGGCTCCGGGAGCAAAACAGCCATTCTGAGGTGGCGGGGGTGGGAAAAGCGTCAGAGGTGGCCAAGGCGACCGCATTCCGACATGGGCAGCGCTACCATGTTACGAACTTCCGTGGATGTTTCGTGCATGCGTCTGTTGGTGATCGAGGACAACCGCCAGCTGGTGGCCAACCTGTTCGACTATTTCGAGTCGCGCGGGCATGTGCTGGACGTGGCTCCGGATGGCATCACCGGCCTGCACCTGGCCGGCAGCCATCCCTACGACGCGGTGATCCTGGACTGGATGCTGCCGCGCATGGAAGGCCCCGAGGTGCTGCGCCGGTTGCGCGCCGAGCATGCGTCGGAGGTGCCGGTGATCATGCTGACCGCGCGCGACGAACTGCCGGACAAGATCGCCGGCTTCCGCGCCGGCGCCGACGACTACCTGACCAAGCCCTTCGCGCTGCCCGAGCTGGAGGTGCGGCTGGAGGCCCTGTTGCTGCGCGCGCAGGGTCGCAACCCGCGCAAGCGCCTGCAGGTGGGCGACCTGGTGCTGGATCTGGCGACCCTCGAGGCCCAGCGCGGCAGCCAGGTGCTGCATCTGTACCCGGCCTGCCGCAAGCTGCTGGAAGTGCTGATGCGGGCCAGCCCGGGCGCGGTGACCCGCCAGCAGCTGGAGTTCGCGCTCTGGGGCGACGAGCCACCGGATGGCGACCTGCTGCGTTCGCATGTCTATGAGCTGCGCCGCAGTGTGGATGGGCCGTTCGCCGAGAAGCTGATCCATACCCTGCCGCGGGTTGGCTACCGCTTGGCGGTGGCCACGGCCAGCGATGCCGGCAAGGATGATGATGAAGGCGCGTAAGCCGGGGCCGCTGTACCGGCGGGTGGTGTGGTGGTTGCTGGGCTACCTGGCGCTGCTGTCGGTCGCGGTGTTCAGCGTTGGCAACTACGTGCACGAGCATGCCGAGCACGCCGCCTGGCGTGCGCTGCTCAATTCCGAACTGGACAGCATCGTCGAGCACACCGAGCACGAGCCGCACTACCGCTGGCAGGACTCGGACACGCTCAGCCTGTTCCGCTTCGACGAAGGCAACATGCCGGAAAGCGTGCGTACGCTGCACCCGGGGCTGCATGACGGGGTCCCGATCAAGGGGCGGCAGACTGCGGTGATGGTGCGTGATACCGGCTCGATGGGGCGGGTGGCACTGGCGCTGGACATTTCCGACTTCCACGACCTGGAACAGTTCGCCACGCGCTGGGTGATGCTGGCCGGCGTGATCATGATCTTCGTCACCGTGCTGATGGCTTCGTTCGGCATGGAGCGGATGGTGCGTCCGTTGAGCCTGCTGGCGCAGCGCATTGCCGGGTTGCGACCTGGGGTGCAGGGCCAGCGCATCGAGGTCGACCCGCGTGGCAGCTCCGAGCTGCATACCATCGCCGATGCGCTGAACGACTACCTGGACCGCAACGAGCAGTTCGTCGAGCGCGAGCGGGTCTTCATCAGCACCGCCAGCCACGAGCTGCGCACGCCGATCGCGGTGATGACCGGTGCCGCCGAGCTGGCGCTGGAACAGCCGGGCCTGCCCGATCGCGCGCGCCAGCAGATGCAGCGGGTGCTGCGCACGGCGCAGAGCGTGGAGCAGCTGATCGAACTGCTGCTGGTGCTGGCCCGTGATCCGGCGCGACTGGCGGCTCGTGCCGAGCGCATTGCGCTGGACCAGCTGCTTCCGGAAATCGTCGACGACCATCGCCACCTGCTGGGCGACAAGGACCTGAGCATCGGCATCCAGGCCGCACCGGTGGACATCGTCGCGCCGCTGGCGGTGGTGCAGGCAGCGATCGGCAACCTGCTGCGCAACGCCATCGAGAACAGTGGCCGCGGCCATATCGAACTGCAGCTGAGCGCGTCGGCGGTGCTGACCCTGCAGGACCCGGGGCACGGCATGAGCCCGGAGGAGATTGCCGCCATCCACGCCCGCATGGCCCGTGGCGGGCGCGCCGATCGTGGCGGCGGCATCGGCCTGGACCTGATCGCACGGCTGTGCGAGCACCTGGGCTGGACCCTGCAGCTGCAGCCCTGCGAGCCGCGCGGAACGCGCGTCACTCTGGACTTCGGCGCCTCGCGCCCCGCCTGACCGGTCTCCCAGTCCTGCTCCGCGCTGCGGCATGACCCGGCGTGAAGACAATGTTAATCTCGACCTGCGCCGCTTTATGCGGCGCTTTTTTTTCTCCGCTCTTTCGATCGACAGAGGATCCCATGCCGACCGAACCCGCTACTGCCCTGATCAGCAACGACATCGTTGGACTGGGCCTGATTGCCGCCACCCTGGCCCTGATCTTCTGGGCCGCCAGTGGTCCGACCCCGTTGCTGAAGAAAATCTTCGCCTGGGTGCCGGCACTGCTGCTGTGCTACTTCATCCCCGCCATCTACAACACCACCGGTGTCATCGATGGCCACAACACCTCGCTGTACAACCCGGTCGCGCGCGACGTGCTGCTGCCGGCCGCGCTGGTCCTGCTGACCCTGTCGATCGACCTGAAAGGCATCGCCAAGCTCGGCCCGAAACTGCTGATCGTGTTCTGTGCCGGTACCGCCGGCATCATGCTCGGCGCCATCGTCTCGTTCCAGCTGATGAAGCTGATCCATCCGGAAACCGTGGCCGGTGATACCTGGGCCGGCATGGCCGCGCTGGCCGGCAGCTGGATCGGCGGCGGAGCCAACATGGTCGCCATGCGCGAAGTGTTCGGCACCGATGCCACCACCTTCGGCCAGTTCGCGGTGGTCGACGTGGCCTGCGCCAGCCTGTGGATGGCGATCCTGCTGTTCCTGGCCAACCGCGCGCAGCAGATCGATACCCGCAACGGTGCCGATACCCGTGCCATCGACGAGATGAAGGCACGCATCAGTGCCTATGAGGCACAGAACGCGCGCATTCCCAGCATGACCGACCTGATGGTGATCGTCGGCGTGGCACTGGGCGGTGTCGGTCTGGCCCACGCCATCGCGGCGCCGCTGTCGGGCTGGTTCAAGGCCAATGTCAGCTGGGCCAGCCAGTTCAGCCTGGACAGCCAGTTCGTCTGGGTCATCCTGCTGTCCACCGCGATGGGCCTGGGCCTGAGCTTCACCCGCGCACGCCGGCTGGAAGCGGCTGGTGCGTCGCGCTTGGGCACGGTGTTCCTGTATTTCCTGATCGCCTGCATCGGCATGCAGATGAACCTGCTGTCGCTGCTG
This sequence comes from Stenotrophomonas sp. GD03794, assembly GCF_029842145.1. NCBI lineage: Bacteria > Pseudomonadati > Pseudomonadota > Gammaproteobacteria > Lysobacterales > Lysobacteraceae > Stenotrophomonas > Stenotrophomonas sp. GD03794. The sequence goes on along the minus strand of NZ_JAOCFV010000061.1, from coordinate 19,577 downwards.
GATCGGCCGTGGCTGTTCCTGCTCGGCGCGATCTGGATGGCCACGCACGTGCTGGTGCTGTGGGTGGTGGCCAAGCTGCTGCGCGCGCCGCTGTTCTTCTTTGCGATCGGTTCGCAGGGCAACATCGGTGCGGCCGCCTCGGCCCCGGTGGTGGCGGCGGCATTCCATCCGACGCTGGCCCCGGTGGGTGTGCTGCTGGGCACGGTGGGCTATGCCACCGGCACCGGCCTGGCCTACGTCACCGGCTTGATCCTGAAGTGGATGGCCAACGGCTGAGTCCCGGGTGGGGAACCCTCTCCGGCACCAGGGGCCCACATGGAGCCGAGCTCATGCTCGGCTCTTTTTTGCCTGCCGCACCCAGAACTGTGCGGCGCATACCGGAACGTATGGTGCCCGCGTCGTAGCGTAGGCAGCTCCTGTCGCTCGACTGCAGCGACGTTGCCGGGGGCTGGAATGACGCATCGACGGATGATTCGGGGAGCCACGCTGCTGGCACTGTTGCTGGCCAGTGCGGGAGCGGCTGCGCAAGGCGCGGCTGTTGCACGTGGCGCCCAGGTGCAGGCGGTGACCGAGGCCAGTGCGCGTGAGGTGGCGGCATTGATCGCGCAACCCGGCTTTGCGGACGTCGTGCGCGGCACGCTGGTGGCCTCACCAGAGCAGGGTGTGGCGCTGGATGCAGTGATGGAGCGTTTCGACCCGGGTGTCCGCACCCGGGCCAGTGCCTCCCTGGCCCGCAACGACCAGCAGCTGCGCCAGGCCAAGGGCCTGCCGGAGCAGGGTGAAGGACTGCTGCAGCTGCGCGCCTATGTGCCTGAGGGCCAATCATTGGCGGACATCGCTCCACGCCAGTTGTGGGTGGCCAGCCTGCCGCGCGGCAATGATCGCGACTGGACCACGTTGACCGCCTACGACGCGCAGGGCCGTGCGCATGTGCTGGATGCAAAGCGGGCTCCGGCATTCCCGGTGCTGATCGTTGATGTCGATACCCGCCGTTCGGTGCAGGAGGGCATGGCGCTGGTCAACGCCGGCCTGCGTGCACGCGGCCTGCAATCGCCGGAGCGCATCCAGCTGTCGGCCGATGGCACGCGGGCCGCGCTGGACATCACCCGGCTCGATCGCATCCGCCTGGCTGACGATCAGGAGCCATGGGCGCTGGGCGCGGCGGAGGTGTTCGCGGTGGTGTCCGGGCTGCAGATCGGCAAGGCCGAGCCGGAAATGGCGACGGTCGACATGCCGTACCTGGACTACGACAAGACCGATTACACACCGCAGCAGGCACTGATCCTGTGGGGGAACTACCGCTTCAACGCCGCCAACGTGCAGTTGTTCGAGGATGACGGTGACACCAACTACCAGGACCTGCTGGTGGCGCTGAGCAATGGTGTGAAGGCGGCACTGGGCGCGTTCGCACCGGAGTATGCGGTGATCGCCGATATTGCCGGTGCGATCCTGAAGGCGATGCCGACATCGTGGTTCTCCAACGACATCGATTACCTGGACAGCTTCTACCTGGTGCAGCGTGGTCAGGCGTACACCGATCGCATGGGCGCGGCGAACAACGCCAGGGTCACGCTGACGCCGATCACGCTGGTGGAGTAGTCCAGCCGGGCTTGCAGCCCTGCACCCGCTCGATGCAACGGCAACGGTCAAATCAAGAGCGGCATTCCGCGGGATGGCGGGCGTCCAGTAGATCCGCGCCATGCGTGGATGAAATCTGTCAGAGGTCGACAAACAACATGGGGTCAGATCCGTTTTCCGAAGGAAAACGGGTCTGACCCCGGTTGTATCTCGCCGTCACCGGCAATCCACATCGGCCCGCCAGCCAAACAAAAACCCAGAGCCGGCGCTTTGGCCGTTGCAGTTGCTTCTGCGGGTGCCGGGCTGCAAGCTCGGCACCCGCCTCACTCCTCAACAGCAGCGTCCGCCGTTGCGTCCGCCGTAGCGCGCTTCCTGGCGTTCGCGGAAGAACGTCTTGTAGTCCATCGGCTCCTGGTCCGGGTGCTTCTCCAGCATGTGCCGGACGTAGTTGTCGTAATCAGGAATGCCACAGCACAGCCGTGCGGTCTGCACCAGGCGTCGCCAGATGCGGCGGTGCGCCTGGTACTGGCCGGCGGGAACCAGTTGCGTACTCATCACAGATCCACCATTTCATGCGGCTTCAGCGCCACGTACGGAGTCTCGCGGTCGGAACGCTGCGGGTTGCGGCGGGCCGCCAGGATGGTCTTGATCGAATACACCAGCACCGCACCGACCACCAGCAGGAACAGTGCGGTCAGGCCGGTGTTGACGTAGGCGTTGACCACGATCTGCTTCATCTGCGCCACCGACTTGGCCGGTGCGGTGATCGTGTCGCTGGCGAGCGCGGCCTGGAACTTGTGCGCCTGCGCCAGGAAGCCCTGCGCTGGGTTGCTGTCGAAGATCTTGATGAAGCCGGCGTAGGTGGTGCAGATCAGCAGCCATATGGCCGGAACCGCGGTGACCCACGCATAGCGGTCACGCTTCATCTTGAACAGCACCACCGTGCCCAGCATCAGCGCGATACCGGCCAGCATCTGGTTGGAGATGCCGAACAGCGGCCACAGCGTCTGGATGCCGCCGAACGGATCCACCACGCCGGTGTACAGCAGGTAGCCCCACAGCGCCACGCAGCCGGCGGTACCGATGATGTTGGCGGTCCACGATTCGGTCTTCTTCAGGGCCGGCACGAAGTTGCCCAGCAGGTCCTGCAGCATGAAGCGACCGGCGCGGGTGCCGGCGTCCACCGCGGTGAGGATGAACAGCGCTTCGAACAGGATCGCGAAGTGGTACCAGAACGCCATCATCGCGTCGCTGCCACTGGGAATCGCCTCGTGCAGGATCTGTGCGATGCCCACCGCCAACGTGGGCGCGCCACCGGCGCGGTGCAGGATGGTCGGTTCACCGATCGCCGCCGCAGTCGCGGTCAGCTGTTCGGGCGTGATGGTGAAGCCCCAGGTGTTGGTGATGTAGTGCGCCGCCGACGCGGCATCGGCACCGATCACCGCCGCCGGGCTGTTCATCGCGAAGTAGATGCCCGGATCGATGATCGAGGCCGCCACCAGCGCCATCACCGCCACGAACGATTCCATCAGCATGCCGCCGTAGCCGATGTAACGCATGTGCGCTTCATTGGCGAGCAGCTTCGGCGTCGTGCCGGAGGAAATCAGTGCATGGAAACCGGAGACCGCGCCACAGGCGATGGTGATGAACAGGAACGGGAACATGCCGCCCTTCCACACCGGGCCATCACCGCTGGCGGCGAACTGGGTCAGTGCCGGCATCTTCAGCTCCGGCATCACCACCAGGATGCCGATGGCCAGCGCGATGATGGTGCCGATCTTGAGGAAGGTCGACAGGTAATCGCGTGGTGCCAGCAGCAGCCACACCGGCAGCACCGAGGCGACGAAGCCGTAGCCGATCAGCATCCAGGTGATCTGGGTGCCGGTGAAGGTGAACGCCGGGCCCCAGACCGGATCGGCGGCGACCTTGCCGCCGTACCAGATCGCGGCCAGCAGCAGGATCAGGCCGACCACGGAGATCTCGCCGATCTTGCCGGGGCGGATGTAGCGCATGTACACGCCCATCAGGATCGCGATGGGCATCGTTGCGATCACCGTGAACATGCCCCACGGGCTTTCGGCCAGCGCCTTGACCACCACCATCGCCAGCACTGCCAGGATGATGATCATGATCAGGAACGCACCGAACAGGGCAATGGTGCCGGGCACCTGGCCCATCTCCTCGCGGACCAGGTCACCCAGCGAGCGGCCATTGCGGCGGCTGGACAGGAACAGGACCATGAAGTCCTGCACCGCGCCGGCCAGTACCACGCCCACCACCAGCCACAGCAGGCCGGGCAGGTAGCCCATCTGTGCGGCCAGCACCGGGCCGACCAGCGGACCGGCGCCGGCAATGGCGGCGAAGTGGTGGCCGAACAGCACGTGCTTGTTGGTCGGCACGTAGTCCAGGCCATCGTTGTTGATCACCGCCGGGGTGGCCCGGGTCGGATCGAGCTGCATCACCTTGTTGGCGATGAACAGGCTGTAGAAGCGATAGGCGACGAGGTACAGCGACACCGCCGCGACGACGATCCACAGGGCGTTGATGTGTTCGCCGCGGCGTAGTGCCACGGTGCCCAGACAGAATGCGCCGAGCAGCGCGAGTACCGCCCAGCCCAGTTTGGAAAACCCTTTCATGAGGTGCTCTCTCCCGGAAAGACAGTCAAAGAGTCCTGCTTGCCCACGACAGGGTCAATTGGCACAGGACGAATCTGCGGTAGTACTTTGGTCGTACGCAGGGCGTGCTGACGTGCAGCGAACATCAGGGATGGAACAATCGGTTGCGGAGCCATCCATTGGCCTACGGTCGTGTGGCGTCCATCTTCAGTGGCATCCATCCAACAGGAGTCGCCATGAGCTTTCCCGAACCGGTCCGCGTACTGCGCACCATCCGTGGCATGCCCACCTCCGACGGTGCCGGCGTGCGCCTGACCCGCGTCATCGGTGGCCCGACGCTGCCCGACCTGGATCCGTTCCTGCTGCTGGATGAGTTCGGCACCGACCGTGCCGAAGACTACATCGCAGGCTTCCCGGAGCATCCGCACCGTGGCTTCGAGACCGTCACCTACATGCTCGACGGGCGCATGCGGCATCGCGACAACCATGGCAACGAGGGCCTCCTTACTCCGGGCAGCGTGCAGTGGATGACTGCCGGCCGCGGCCTGGTGCATTCGGAGATGCCCGAGCAGGAAAGCGGGCAGATGCGCGGTTTCCAGTTGTGGGTGAACCTGCCGGCGAAGGAGAAGATGACCGAGCCGAAGTACCAGGAGTTCGCACCCGAGCGCATCCCCGTGGTGCAGCCGGATGCCGGCGTGGAAGTGAAGGTGATCGCCGGCACGGTCGACGGCACCCACGGCCCGATCGTGCAGCCGGCCACCGATCCGCTCTACCTGGACATCACGCTGGCGCCGGATCGGGCGTGGACCTATGCGTTGCCGGAAGGGCACAACGCGTTTGCCTATGTGTTCGAAGGTGCGGTGACCGTAGGTGAGCAGGACGCTGCGCGTGACGTGGCGCGCCAGGAACTGGCGGTGCTGGGCGGCGGCGAACAGCTGCACCTTTCGGCCGGCAACGAAGGCGCGCGGTTGATCCTGGTGGCTGGCCGTCCGCTGCGCGAGCCGGTGATGCGGCATGGCCCGTTCGTGATGAACACGCGGCAGGAACTGATGCAGGCCTTCGTCGATTTCCAGGAAGGCAAGTTCTGAGGCGGTGCCGGTCGCTGGCCGGCAACTGCCTGCGGTCACGGCGGATCGAGGTGCCGGCCAGCGGCCGGCACTACCCTGTGATCGGGCCGCATTGCGGGGATGCTGCCAGGCAGGCATCCCCGTCATGGTCAGCGCCCGGCGGCCACGGCCGACGGCGTCAGGCTCATGCCCTGCGCCAGCTGCTGCAGCGAGCCCAGTTCCTGCGGGCTGTCCGGATACAGTGAAATCTGCGCGTAACGCCCTTTGTCGAGCTTGACCACGCTGATCCGGCGCTCGGCATAGCCCGGCGGCTGCTGGCCACCGAGGTCGGGCTGGTACCAGTACAGTGATTCACCGCCGAAGCTGCCCTTTTCCTGGCGCAATGAGCGGTTCAGTGGAATGGACGGGTCACGTGCGCTGAGCATCAGGCTCAACACTTCACGGCCATCTCCGGTACTGGCGCGGCAGACCAGGAAGTCCGTCTGCACCAATTGCTGCCATTGCAGGCCACTGCTGGCCGGCAGCGAAGGACATTCGGTGGGAGCCTGTGCAGCGGCGGCCTGGGCCACCGCGAACAGCAGGCTCGACAACACTACAGGCGCGAACTTCATGCATCCCCCAAGGTGGTGTGTCGTTTGGCGCTGCCGGATGGGCGGGCAGCGTTGGCATCCCATCCCCGGATGCCACCCCGGCCGGCATGTGCACGGACGGTCAACTCAACCTTAACGGAACGTGAGCGATCGCACAAATCGCGGTTACAGGCGTAACCATTGCGGCCGAAGGTCGGCCGCAATGGTCCGCACCGGCCTCAGCGGTCGTTGCCGATCCACTTGTAGATGATGCCGCCGATCGCGCCGCCCAGCAGCGGGGCGACCCAGAACAGCCACAGCTGGCTGACCGCGCCGCTGCCGGCGAAGAAGGCCACCGCCGTGGAACGGGCCGGGTTCACCGAGGTGTTGGTGACCGGGATGCTGATCAGGTGGATCAGGGTCAGCGACAGGCCGATCGCCAGCGGGGCGAACCCTGCCGGTGCCTTTCCGTGGGTGGCGCCCATGATCACGATCAGGAACACGGCGGTCAGCACCACTTCGCACAGGAAGGCCGCGGCCACGCTGTAGCCGCCGGGGGACAACGCGCCGTAGCCGTTGCTGGCGAATGCACCGGCCTGGCTGCCATCAATGGCGAAGCCGCTGGCGCCCGATGCGATCTGCAGCAGGATGAAGCCGGCCAGCAGGCCGCCGGCGACCTGGGCGATGATGTACGGGATCAGGTCCTTGGTCGGGAAACGACCGCCGGCCCACAGGCCGACACTGACCGCCGGATTGAAGTGCGCGCCGGAGATATGGCCGAACGCATAGGCGCCGGTCACCACGGTCAGGCCGAAGGCGAGCGCTACGCCGAGGAAACCGATACCCAGCGGATTGCCGTCGCCCCCGAACTTGGCGGCCAGCACCGCGCTGCCGCAGCCACCTAGAACCAGCCAGAAAGTGCCGAGGAATTCGGCGGACAAGCGTTTACCCATGCTCATGTGTTGCACTCCTTTGAAAGATGTCCGAACTGTGCGGTCGGTCACATTTCAGTGACCGGCGAGTGACGATAGCGTCAACGCCGGGTGCAGGGATACACCTTCGGGTGTGTGCAACACGCGATGTTCAGTACTGGGGCAGGGGAATGAACTCCTTGTCGTCGCCCGGAATGGTACCGAAGCGGCCGGCTTCCCAGTCGTGCTTGGCCTGCTCGATACGCTCCTTCGAGCTGGACACGAAGTTCCACCACAGGTGACGCGGGCCATCCAGCGGTTCGCCGCCAAACAGCATGGCCTTCACCGGCGTCTTCGCGCGAAGGCGGCCCACCGCACCGGCTTCCGGGATTACCAGATGCTGGGCGGGGATGTCGACGCCATCCAGCTGCGCGTCGCCTTCGAGGATGTACAGCGCGCGCTCGCGGTGGCCATTGTCGATATCGATTTCCGCATCCGGGTCGAGATCGATGGCCACGTTGAGGGTGTCGGCGAACACCTTCACCGGCGATTCCTCGCCATAGGCGCGGCCGGCGATCACCCGCACCCAGGCACCATTGCGGCGCTGCTCGGGCAGGGTGGCCGCGGCATGGTGGTAGAACGCCGGTTCGATTTCCTCATGCGATTTCGGCAGTGCCACCCAGGTCTGCATGCCGTGGATCGGGTTGTCATGGTCGCGGTCCGGTTGCGGCGTGCGCTCGGAATGGGCGATGCCGCGGCCGGCGGTCATCCAGTTGACGTCACCGGGACGGATCACCTGGTCCGACCCCAGCGTGTCGCGGTGGCCGATCGCGCCCGACCACAGATAGGTGACGGTGGCCAGGCCGATATGCGGATGCGGGCGCACGTCGATGGCGGTGCCGGGATGCATGAGTGCCGGGCCCATCTGGTCGACGAACACGAACGAGCCGATGCTGCGCGCCTGCAGGGTGGGGACGGCGCGACGGACTTCGAGTCCGCCGATGTCGTGCACGCGCGGGGCGATGATGGTGGTCATGCGGGCGTTCTCGCTGGCAGGGATCAGGTGGTCAGCATCGCATGCGGCTGTGACGGGGACATGCCCCGTATGGGTAACAGGTTGTTCCAGCCAACGGCGCAGCCCCTCGTGGCTGTGGGTTGGTCGCTGAAGGCAGAAGCAGAAGCCGCGCTTGGCCGGGCGGGTGGGTGGCGCAGGGGCCGCTGCAAGTACGTCCATGTAAGCTCGGTCGCCGCATCCATGCGGCTCACGCCCCTGCGCCACCCAACCGCCCGGCCTCTGACAGTTTCCGTGTGCATCCAGCCACGGAGAAGAAAAAAGAAAATCAAAGTCAAAATCAAACGCCGGTCGCTTCGCTCCTGGTGGCGACCAAGGTCGCCACCCACCAGTTCGCAGTAGCCATCAACCAGATTCGCAGTTCACCAACCGTCACCGGGAAACTGTCAGGGGTGGGGCGGTGTGGGTGGGCAGGACCGTTGGCGCCATGGGCCCGAGGCATGCCTCGGGCGGGTTGGGCAGGACGCCCAACCCCGGTCTTGCCATGTGCGCAGGACAGCGCACACGAGCAAGGCGCCATCGAGCCCCCATGGGTGAGGGCGCTTTGCTTGCGAAGCACTGCTTCGCAAGCGCCCGAACGCACAGCCGCTAGCGGCTGGGCCGGACCGCGGAGCGGGGTTTACGGCGTGTCCTGCCCACCCACACCGCCCCGCCCAACAAACAGAAAAGCCAGAGCCGGCTGTTGCTCCGGCTCTGGCTCTGGCTGTTGATCCAGCGGGTGCCGGGCCGCAGGCCCGGCCGATCAACTCACACCACCGGTTCGCGCAGGGCCGGGTTGTCCCAGCCCGGGCGCGGTGCGAAACGGTCGCCGTGGCGCTGCTGCAGCGCCTTCAACCGCTCGACGATCGCGTCGGCACCCACCGCACGGATGTGCTGGATCGGACCACCGCGGAACGGTGCAAAACCAGTACCGAAGATCACGCCGGCATCCAGCAGGTCCGCATCCGCCACCACGCCTTCGTGCAGGCAGGCCACTGCCTCGTTCAACAGCGGCAGGATCAGGCGGTCCTCCAGATCGGCCGGGGCCTGGTAGTCGCTGGCCACGTCCGGCTTCTTCGGCTTGCCGTTTTCCCAGGTGTAGATGCCCTGGCCATCCTTCTTGCCGCGCTTGTCCGGTTCCACCGTCTGCAGCGCGGCCGGAATCTGCAGGCCCAGGAACGGGGCCAGTTCGCGGCCGACGCCGGCGGCCACATCCAGGCCCACGGTATCGATCAGTTCGATCGGGCCCATCGGCATGCCGAACTTCACTGCGGCCTTGTCGATCACCGGGCCCGGAATGCCCTCGGCATACGCGGTGGCGGCTTCCAGCATGTACGGGAACAGCACGCGGTTGACCAGGAAGCCCGGGCTTCCGGCCACCGGCACCGGGAACTTGCCCAGTGCCTTGCAGAACGCGGCCAGGCGGCGTTCGGTCTCCGGCGCCATGCCGTCGTGGTGGATGATCTCCACCAGCGGCATCTGCGCCACCGGGTTGAAGTAGTGCAGGCCGGCGAACTGCGCCGGGCGCTGGATGTGGTCGCGCAGCTCCACCAGTGGAATCGACGAGGTGTTGGTGGTCAGCAGCGCGTCCAGCTTCATCTTCGGTTCCAGCGTCTGGTACAGCGCACGCTTGGCCTCCGGGTTCTCGATGATTGCCTCGATCACCAGGTCGGCCTCGGCCACGCCGTTGCCTTCCAGGTCGGCACGCAGGCGTGCGGCCACGGCGGGGCGCTTGCTCTCGTCGCGTATCTTCTTGGCGAACAGGGCCTGCGCGCGCTCCATGGCCGGGTCGATGAAGCGCTGCTCGCGGTCCTGCAGGGTCACGTCGAAGCCCTTGTAGGCGGCCCACGCAGCGATATCACCGCCCATCACGCCGGCGCCGACCACGTGCACGTGGCGGATGCCGGAATCACCACCGCCGAGGCCCTTCAGGCGCTCGGTCAGGAAGAAGATGCGGATCAGGTTACGCGCGGTCGGCGTGCTGGCCAGCTTCACCACCGCGCGACGTTCGGCATCCAGGCGCGCCTGGATCGGCTTGCCGCCGCTGCGCTGCCAGGTGCTGATCAGCGCGTAGGGCGCCGGATACTGGTCCTTCTTGGCCTTGCGTGCGACCTGCTTGACCATCTGCGGCGCCAGCAGCGTGCGGGCCAGCCAGGTGTTGGTGGCCCAGGCCGTCGCGCGCTGCTTGAACGGGCGGGTGGTGCCGGACAGCGCCAGCGCGACGGCGGTGTCGAGTACCACCGCCGGTGCCACCACCTTGTCGACCAGGCCGATCCCACGCGCGGCCGAGGCTGACAGGGTGCGGCCGGTCAGCATCATGTCCATCGCCGCCGGTGCACCCACCAGCTGCGGCAGGCGCGCGCTGCCACCCCAGCCCGGGAAGATGCCCAGCTGGGTCTCCGGCAGGCCGATGCGGGTGCTGCTGTCATTGGAGGCCACGCGGTAGCGGCAGGCCAGCGCCAGCTCGGTACCGCCGCCCAGGCAGTGGCCGTGGATGGCTGCCACGGTCGGGCAGGGCAGTTCAGCCAGCTTCTGGTAGGTGGCCTGGCCGCGACGGATGGCGTCGTTGACGGTGCCGCGGCGGTCGAACTCCTGGAACTCCTTCAGGTCCGCACCAGCGATGAAGCCGGCCTTCTTCAGCGACTGGATCACCACGCCCTTGGGCGGGTCCAGCGCAATGCGCTCGAGCAGGTCGCCCAGTTCCAGCAGCACGTCCTGCGACATGGCGTTGACGCTGCTGTCCTGACGATCCAGGGAGAGAACCACCACGCCGTCGTCGCGGATCTCGGGGTGCCAGTGGCTGAAGCGGAGACCATCGAAGCCTGAGAGCATGGACGTTCCATCCGGTTGTGTATGGAGAAGCGGCTATGATCCAGAGGTTGTTTCCCCCGCGTCAAATCCCAATAGCAGGGGAGTGGCGCCCCCGGATCCATGGCCGTGGACCGGGACGCTAACGGAACGGTGGTTAAAAGCTGGTGCGGCGCCGGGTGATCGGCGACTGAACTTTTCCCGGGATTGGCAGTCTCATTGCCCGACGTCGGTTGGGCTGACAGGAGTGCGGCCCCTCATGGCCGATGTTGATACACCTCAGGAGCTGGATCTGGAGCTGGTCCGGCGCGTGCAGCACGGCGAGAGCGCCGCGTTCGATGTCCTGGTGCGCAAGTACCAGCATCGCGTGGTAGCCCTGGTCGGTCGCTACATCGCCGACTGGAGCGAATGTCAGGACGTCGCCCAGGACACTTTCATCCGTGCGTACCGCGCGATCGGGAGTTTCCGTGGCGACGCCCAGTTCTCAACCTGGTTGCATCGAATCGCCGTGAATACCGCCAAAAACTACCTGGCTTCACACAATCGACGGCCGCCGACCGATGACATCGACATCGGTGACGCCGAACAGTTCGACAGCGGGACGCGCCTGCGCGACACCGATACGCCCGAACGCGAGTTGATGCGCCAGGAGCTGGAACAGACGGTGATGAAGGCCGTCAACGCGCTTCCGGAAGAACTCCGGCTGGCGATCACCCTGCGCGAGGTGGAAGGCCTGAGCTACGAGGATATCGCGCAGAAAATGGGGTGCCCGATCGGCACCGTGCGTTCACGGATCTTCCGGGCGCGCGAGGCGATCGACACCGAACTCCGGCCGCTGTTGGACATCGGCAGCGCCACCCGTGAGAAGAGCCGCGTATGACCAGTAATCCGTTCAACGAATCGCAGAATCACCATTCGCCCGCCGGGCAGCGCCTGGACCAGCGCCACCGCGAACAGCTGTCGGCCCTGGTCGATGGCGAGCTGGGTGCCGATGAGGCCCGCTTCCTGCTGCGTCGCATGGAACACGATCCCGAACTGGCGGGTTGCCAGGAACGCTGGCAGCTGCTGGGCGATGTGATGCGCGGGCAGGCCTCGGCGCTGGCGCCGGCCGGCTTCAGCGCGACCGTGGCCGCTGCCATTGCCGCCGAACCGGCGCCACGGGCCGAGCCGCGTCGCCAGGTGCGCCGTACCGGCTGGCGAGCGTGGGGCGGTGGCGCTGCACTGGCCGCCTCGGTGGCAGCCGTGGCCCTGTTCATGGGCGGCGAGAAGCTGCAGGACGCCACGCCGGGCGAGCCGTTGGCACCGCAGGTGATCGCCAGCCAGGCCGAGCTGGCGCCGGCACCGGGCAACCCGGCCCCGGTCACCGAAGCCTCGGTGGATACTGCGGCGATGGCCGTGGCGGCGGCGCCTGCCGTGGCGATGGCCGCTGCCAGCCGCCGCCAGGACACCCGCCGTGCCAGCGCGACCCGCAGCCAGCAGGCTGCGCGAGCGGCCCAGCGCGACGATGTTCCGCAGCGTGCGGTGGCCGCCGCGCAGGCGCCGTTGACCCCGACCGTGCCGGCCAACACGGGCCGCAACCTGCCATTCGGTGAGGTCGGCGGACTGCAGGCACGACCGTGGCCGCGCTCCAGCCTGGCACCTGCCGCCGCCGGCGCGCTCAATGCCAGCTTCCCGGCCCACGCCGGTGGCGCCGCGTTCTACCCGTTCGAGCCGCGCCTGCAGGACGACCTGCCGGTGCCGCCGCGTCCGCGCGACTGAGCCGGGCGCTTTCACGCCCCGCCGCCGGCGGGGCCCGTATTCCTCTTTCCATCCGATCCGGAGGTTGCCGTCCGATGACTCCCCGATTCCGCACGCAGGCCATTGGCATGCTGGCCCTGACCCTGCCGCTGATGGCCTGCGCGCAGGCCCCGGCCCCGGCCGCGCAGACCGAGGCCGCCCCGGCCGCCGCACCGCGGGCGCCGGCACAGCCGCTGGTCAGTGGGTTGCCCGACTTCACCCACCTGGTCGAACAGGTCGGCCCGGGCGTGGTCAACGTCGACACCACCATCGTGCGCAACAACCGGCAGGCCTCGCGAGGCCCGATGGGGGGCGACGATGACATGCCTGAATTCTTCCGCCGCTTCTTCGGCCCGGACTTCCCGATGCCGGGGCAGGGCCCGGGTGGCCAGGACGGTGGTCCCAGCATCAAGGGCCGCGGCATGGGCTCGGGCTTCATCATTTCACCCGACGGCTACGTGCTGACCAATTACCACGTGGTGGCCGATGCCAGCGAGGTGAAGGTCAAGCTGGGCGACAGCCGCGAGTTCAAGGCCAAGGTGGTGGGCAGCGACCAGCAGTACGACGTAGCCCTGCTGAAGATCGAAGGCAAGAACCTGCCGACCGTGCGCGTGGGTGATTCCAACACGCTGAAGCCGGGCCAGTGGGTCGTCGCGATCGGCTCGCCGTTCGGTCTCGATCATTCGGTCACCGCCGGTATCGTCAGCGCGCTGGGCCGCAGCACCGGCGGTGCAGACCAGCGCTACGTGCCGTTCATCCAGACCGATGTGGCGATCAACCAGGGCAACTCCGGCGGTCCGTTGCTGAACACCCGTGGCGAAGTGGTCGGCATCAACTCGCAGATATTCTCCGCCTCGGGCGGCTACATGGGCATCAGCTTCGCGATCCCGATCGACCTGGCGATGAGCGCGGTTGAACAGATCAAGAAGAGCGGCAAGGTCACCCGTGGCCAGCTCGGCGCGGTGGTCGAACCGATCGATTCGCTGAAGGCACAGGGCCTCGGGCTGCCGGACAGCCGTGGTGCGCTGGTCAACCAGATCGTGCCCGGCAGTGCTGCCGAGAAGGCCGGGGTGCAGATCGGCGACGTGGTCCGCTCGGTCAATGGCAGCCCGGTCAACAGCTGGTCCGACCTGCCGCCGCTGATCGGCGCGATGGCACCGGGCAGCCGGGTCACTCTGGGCGTGATCCGCGACGGCAAGCCGCGTGACCTCAGCGCCACGCTGACCGCACTGAGCGAAGACGGTCAGGGCAATGCCCGCGCGGCGGCTGCGGCCAAGCCCGATGCGGCACCGCAGGCCGGCGCCAATGCCCTGCTGGGCCTGGATGTCAGCGACCTGACCGCACCGCAGCGCAAGCAGTTCGGCCTGGATGGCAACGAGGGCGTGCGCATCACCGGGGTCAAGGGCCAGGCGGCGCGGGATGCCGGACTGTCTCCGGGCATGGTGATCCTGCAGGTCGGCCGCACTCCGGTCGGCAGCGTGGATGGCCTGAACCGCGCGCTGTCCAGCTACAAGAAGGACGATGTGGTGATGCTGCTGGTGCGTACCGGCAACGGCAACAGCGCGTTCGTGGCGGTGAAGGCCGGCCAGTAAGGCCCGCCCGGGCCGTCCTGTCGGCCCCGCCGTGTTCCCCGAAGCCCCGCTCTGGCGGGGCTTCGGCCGTTCCGGGCCCGGGCCGATGAGGCCATTTTCGCGGCGGGGCGCCGGGCGTGCGATAATCGACCGTTACCCTGACGACGCCGCGCGCCGCCGCCACCTATGTCTTCTGATTCGATGCGGAACATCCGCAACTTCTCCATCATCGCCCATGTCGACCACGGCAAGTCCACGCTGGCCGACCGCATCATCCAGCTCTGTGGTGGCCTGCAGGCCCGCGAGATGGAAGCGCAGGTGCTCGACTCCAACCCGATCGAGCGCGAGCGTGGCATCACGATCAAGGCGCAGTCGGTGTCGCTGCCGTACCTGGCCAAGGACGGGCAGACCTACCACCTGAACTTCATCGACACCCCCGGCCACGTCGACTTCTCCTATGAAGTCAGCCGCTCGCTGGCCGCCTGCGAAGGCGCGCTGCTGGTGGTCGATGCCGCCCAGGGCGTGGAAGCGCAGTCGGTGGCCAACTGCTACACCGCCGTGGAGCAGGGCCTGGAAGTGGTGCCGGTGATCAACAAGATCGACCTGCCGACCGCGGACATCGAGCGCGCCAAGGCCGAGATCGAGGCCGTGATCGGCATCGATGCCTCCGACGCCGTGCCGGTCAGCGCCAAGACCGGGCTGAACGTGCAGGACGTGCTGGAAGCGATCGTGCATCGCATCCCGCCGCCGAAGCCGCGCGACACCGAGAAGCTGCAGGCGCTGATCATCGACTCCTGGTTCGACAACTACCTGGGCGTGGTCTCGCTGGTGCGCGTGATGCAGGGCGAGATCAAGGCCGGCGACAAGCTGCAGGTGATGTCCACCGGCCGCAACCACCAGGTCGACAACGTCGGTGTGTTCACCCCGAAGCGCAAGGTGCTGCCGGCACTGAAGGCTGGCGAAGTGGGCTGGGTCACCGCCAGCATCAAGGACGTGCACGGTGCGCCGGTCGGCGACACCCTGACCCTGGCCGGCGACCCGGCGCCGAAGCCGCTGCCGGGTTTCCAGGAAATGCAGCCGCGCGTGTTCGCCGGCCTGTTCCCGGTCGACGCCGAGGACTACCCGGACCTGCGCGAAGCGCTGGACAAGCTGCGCCTGAACGATGCCGCGCTGCGTTTCGAGCCGGAAAGCTCCGAAGCGATGGGCTTCGGCTTCCGCTGCGGCTTCCTCGGCATGCTGCACATGGAAATCGTGCAGGAGCGCCTGGAGCGCGAATACAACCTGGACCTGATCAGCACCGCGCCGACGGTGGTGTATGAAGTCCTGAAGACCGATGGCTCGATCATCAACATGGACAACCCGGCCAAGCTGCCGCCGGTGAACCAGGTCGAGGAGATCCGCGAGCCGATCATCCGTGCCAACGTACTCACCCCCGAGGAGTACATCGGCAACATCATCAAGCTGTGCGAAGAGAAGCGCGGCAGCCAGATCGGCATCAACTACCTGGGCAGCCAGGTGCAGATCAGCTACGAGCTGCCGATGGCGGAAGTGGTGCTGGACTTCTTCGACAAGCTGAAGTCGGTCAGCCGCGGCTATGCCTCGCTGGACTACCACTTCGTGCGCTTCGACGCGGGCCCGTTCGTGCGCGTGGACGTGCTGATCAACGGCGACAAGGTCGATGCGCTGTCGCTGATCGTGCACCGCAGCCATGCCGACCGCCGCGGCCGCGAGCTGTGCGAGAAGATGAAGGACCTGATCCCGCGGCAGATGTTCGACGTGGCCATCCAGGCCGCCGTCGGCTCGCAGATCATCGCCCGTACCACGGTCAAGGCCATGCGCAAGAACGTGCTGGCCAAGTGCTATGGTGGCGACGTTTCGCGCAAGAAGAAGCTTCTGGAAAAGCAGAAGGAAGGCAAGAAGCGCATGAAGCAGGTCGGACGCGTGGAGATTCCGCAGGAAGCGTTCCTGGCCGTCCTGCAGATGGACAACAAGTAAGCCCGCACCGGCCCCGCGGGGCCGGTCGTCTGGTGACGTTGCAAAGGACCCTGAATGAAACTGTTTGAGATCCTCCTGGTCGTGCTGACCCTGGCCTCGGGCCTGATCCTGCTCGCGGACAAGCTGTATCTCGCCAAGCGTCGCGCCCAGCGCGCGGGCCTGCTCGATTCCGAGCCGGTGCTGGTGGATTACTCGCGTGCGTTCTTCCCGGTGCTGGCGATCGTGCTGATCGTGCGCAGTTTCATCGCCGAGCCGTACAAGATCCCGTCCAGCTCGATGATGCCGAACCTGCTGATCGGCGATTTCATCCTGGTCAACAAGTTCTCCTACGGCCTGCGCCTGCCGATCAGCAACACCAAGATCGTGCCGTTCGGCGAGCCATCGCGTGGCGACGTGGTGGTGTTCCACTTCCCCGGCCACAGCGACAACGACCCGGCCAAGGGCGAGAACTTCATCAAGCGCGTGATCGGCGTGCCGGGCGACACCGTGGTCTTCGAAGGCGACGGCGTGATCCTCAACGGTGAGCCGCTGAAGTACGACAACAAGGGTATCTACGCCGGCCACAAGGGCCAGGGCGAGGGCGCCAACCTGCTGGTCGAGCACCTGCCGGGCCGTACCCACACCGTGCTGGAGACCGATTACCCGCGTGGCCAGGGTCAATGGACCGTGCCGGCCGGCAAGTACCTGGTGATGGGCGACAACCGCGACAACAGCGACGATGGCCGTTTCTGGGGCCTGCTGCCGGAAGAAAACCTGCGCGGCAAGGCGTTCCTGATCTGGCTGAACTGCCAGGGCTGGTTCTGCAAGGATGGCTTCGAGCCGTCGCGGATCGGTTCGAGCATCAACTGATCGGGCATCAACTGAGCACTTTCACATCCAACGCGTATCTGGGGAGAACGCAATGAAGACGATGAACACGCAGCGCGGCATGACCCTGACCTCGTTCCTGACGGTCCTGATCGTGGTCGGGTTCTTCCTCTACATCGGCATGAAGCTGTTCCCGATGTACCAGGAGTACTACGCCGTGCGCTCGGCGATGAAGAGCCTGGCCAACGAACCGGGCGTAGGCAGCATGGAGCCCTCACGGATCCAGGATCTGTTCTTCAAGCGCCTGTACATCAACTACTCGGAAAACGTGAAGCCGGCCAACGTGAAGTTCGATCGTCGCGACAATGGCTGGACCCTCAAGGTCAACTACGAAGTGCGTCGCCCGCTGATCGGCAACCTCGATGTGGTTGGCAAATTCGATTCTTCCCAGGACCTGACACGAAGCGGTGCCCAGTAAATTCATCCAACGTGGCGACCTGATCGGTCATCCTTTCCGCGATCCGGCCCTGCTCAAGCAGGCGCTGACCCATCGCAGTGCCGGCGCGCCGCACAACGAGCGCCTGGAGTTCCTCGGCGACAGCATCGTCAACATGATGGCGGCCGAGGCGTTGTACCGGCGCTGGCCCAAGGCTGACGAAGGGGCGATGACCCGTGCCCGCGCCGAGCTGGTGCGTGAAGGCGCGCTGGCGGTGATCGGGCGCACCCTGGAACTGGGCGAGCGGCTGACCCTGGGCCCGGGCGAAATGAAGTCCGGCGGTCATCGTCGCGACTCGATCCTGGCCGACGCGGTGGAAGCCGTGGTGGCCGCGATCTACCTGGATGCCGGCTTCGAGGCCTGCCGGGCGGTGGTACTGCCCTGGTTCAGCGCTTCGATCGAGGCACTGCCGGCCTCCGGCCGGCCCGAGAAGGACCCCAAGACCCGCCTGCAGGAATGGCTGCAGGCCCGACAGAAGGCGTTGCCGCAGTATGAACTGGTGTCAGAATCCGGTGACGACCATGCCAAACACTTCCGGGTACGCTGCATCGTAGCCGACCCGGCCGCCAGCACCGAGGGCGAAGGCGCCTCGCGGCGGCTTGCCGAACAACAGGCGGCTGCGGCCGTCCTAGAACAACTGGATTCCAAGTGAGCGAACAAACTCCCCATCATTGCGGCAGCGTGGCCGTCATCGGCCGCCCGAACGTGGGCAAATCGACCCTGACCAATGCCCTGGTCGGCGCCAAGGTCAGCATCGTTTCCAACCGCCCGCAGACCACGCGCCATCGCCTGCTGGGCATCGCCACTTATCCGGAAGGCCAGCTGGTGCTGGTCGACACCCCCGGCCTGCACAAGGTGCAGAAGCGGGCGATGAACCGGGTGATGAACCGCGCCGCGCGCGGTTCGCTGGAAGGCGTCGATGCCGGCCTGCTGGTGATCGAAGCCGGGCGCTGGGACGAAGAGGACAGCCTGGCCTTCAACGTGCTGCGCGACGCCGGCATCCCGGTGGTGCTGGTGGTCAACAAGATCGACCGCCTGAAGGAAAAGGGCGCGCTGCTGCCGTTCCTGCAGCAGGTGACCGAAGGCCGCGATTTCGCCGCCGTGCACCCGATCTCGGCGCAGAAGCGCAACGGCCTGGAAGCGCTGGTGCGTGACGTGCTCAAGCTGCTGCCGGAAGCCCCGCCGATGTTCGGCGAGGACGAGATCACCGACCGCAGCCAGCGTTTCCTGGCCGGTGAACTGGTGCGCGAGCAGCTGATGCGCCAGCTCGGCGAGGAACTGCCGTACGCCACCACGGTGGAGATCGAGCGCTTCACCGAGGACGGCAACCTGCTGCGCATCGGTGCGGTGATCTGGGTCGAGCGCGAAGGCCAGAAGGCGATCGTGATCGGCAAGGGCGGCACCCGCCTGAAGGAAATCGGGGCCAAGTCGCGCCTGCAGATGGAGCGTCTGTTCGGCGCCAAGGTGTTCCTCGAGACCTGGGTACGCGTGCGTGAAGGCTGGTCCGACGACGAGGCCGCACTGAAGGCCTTCGGTTACGAGTAACCCGGAACGGTCGCTTCGATGCTGATCGAGGACGACACCGGCTTCGTGCTGCATGCACGGGCCTATCGCGAGACCAGCCTTCTGGTCGAAGTGTTGAGCGCGCAGCATGGCCGTATCGGCCTGCTCGCGCGTGGCGTGTCCACTGCCAAGGGCCAGGTGCTGCGCGCCGCCCTGCAACCGCTGCAGTGGATCCGCTTCAGTGCCCAGCAACGTGGCGAGCTTGCCCAGCTGCGCGGCGCCGAGGCACTGGACGCGGCCCCGCGCCTGGTCGGCCAGGCGATGCTGGCCGGCTTCTACCTGAGTGAGCTGACCCTGCGCCTGGCCCCGCGCCAGGACCCGCTGCCGGAGCTGTACCTGGCCTACGGCGAGGCACGCGCGCGGCTGGGAGTGGGGGCGGGCCTGGCCTGGACCCTGCGCCGGTTTGAACGCGAGCTGCTGTCCGCGCTGGGCCTGGGATTCGATCTGGACAGCGCCAGCGATGGCCAGCCGATCGATCCTGCGGCACGCTACGAACTGGATCCGCAGGAAGGCGCGCAACGCCTGCTCAGTGAGCGCGGTGGGGAGCGCCGGGCGGCCGCGACGGGTTCTGCGCTGCTGGCGCTGGCCGCCGACGAAGAGCCCGATGCCGCCGACCTGGCCAGCCTGCGCCTGCCGATGCGGCGGGTGTTGGCCCATCACCTGGGGCCGCGCGGCCTGAAGTCCTGGGAAATGCTCGAGCAGCTCGCGCCCCGCAGGTAGGGGGGGCTTCGGCAGGGCTTGCAGCCCTGCACGTGCCGAATCAACGTCAA
>NZ_JAOCFV010000060.1:0-27150 GCF_029842145.1 Stenotrophomonas sp. GD03794 | reverse complement strand
ATCATCGGCCTGCTGCTGGCCCCCATCGCGCAGGCTGCGCCCGCCTGCCAGGAGCCCACCGCCGTGGCCCGTGCCTTCTACGAGGCAACGACGGGCGATGGCGACCTGCTGGAGCCGCCGGCGGCACTGGTCAGCCCGGCCTTTGGCAAGGCGCTGCGCGGCGAACGCGCCTGCCAGGTACGCGAAGAGGGCATCTGCACGATCGATTCCGACCCCTGGCTGGATGCGCAGGACGGCGACATAGAAACCCCGGTGCGTTACAGCTGGAAAGAGGCGTCGGCCACCGCCGGCCAGGTCGAGATGCGCTATTCGGTATGGAAGAAGGCCTACGTGACCCGCCTGCCGATGGTGCGCCAGGGGCAGGGCTGCTGGCAGGTCGATGACATCCTTACCAACAGCGGCCGCTCGGTACGGAAGATCCTGGCCCAGCCGGTGCCCTGACCTTCTGCGGCATCCACGCAGGGTGCGGCCCTGTTGCCGGCCAGCGGCCGGCGCTACCGGGGTGGGTGCCGACCGTTGGTCGGCACACCGCCTATCGCGTGTGCCCGAACACCAGTTCGATCACGAACTGGCTGCCGAAGAACGCCAGCAGCAGCAACAGCATCGCCGCCAGCGTCCAGTGCACCGCCTTCATGCCGCGCCAGCCATAGCGCCGGCGGCCGATCAGCAGCACGCCGAACACGATCCACGACAGCACGCTCAGCACGGTCTTGTGTACCAGCTTCTGCGCCAGCAGGTCGTCGACGAACAGCACGCCGGTGACCAGGGTCAGGGTCAGCAGCGCGAAGCCGACAGTGATCACCCGGAACAGCAGGGATTCGAGGTCCGCCAACGGCGGCAGGGCACGCAGCCACGGCCGGAATTCACGGCGGCGCAGGGCGCGTTCCTGCAGCCACAGCATGATCGCCAGCAGCGCGGCGATGCTCAACGTCGCGTAGGCCAGCAGCGCCAGCCAGGCGTGGCTGGCCAGGCGCCAGCCCAGCACCTTGCTCGGTTCGTGGCCGTAGCCGTGGTAGGCCAGCAGCAGTACCGCGGCCAACGGGAACACCATCACGCCCAGTGCCGACATCCGCCCGCGCGCGCCGACCAGCGAGGTCAGCCAGGCCATGCCCAGGCCGACCAGCGACAGCGCGGCGAAGAAGTGCATGTCCGGCCCGCCGTTGGTGCGCATCGCCACCATCACGTGGTAGCCGCCATGCAGCAGCATCGCCGGCAGGGCGGGCCACAGCCAGATGGGGGAGCCGGTGCTTTCATCGCGGCCGAGCGCGCGCACCAGCAGGGTACTGGCAGCCAGGTAGAGCAGGACGGCGATGAGAACGATTGTCATCGTTGCAGTTTCGCATACCCCCGCGGTGGTGGCGACGGCCGCGGCGTCGCAGTCCGGCAGGCGTGGCGGACCCGTTATACTGTCTGCCTTATTGTCCCCCGTTTTCAGACAGGTCGTACCGCATGTTCGAGTCCCTGACCCAGCGCCTTTCCGGCACCATCGAGCGCCTGCGTGGCCGCGGCCGCCTGACCGAGGAGAACATCCGCGAGGCCACCCGTGAGGTCCGCATCGCGCTGCTCGAAGCCGACGTTGCGCTGCCGGTGGTGCAGGCCCTGATCGAGCGCATCAAGGTGCGCGCGGTCGGCCAGGAAGTGCTGAAGTCGCTGACCCCGGGCCAGGCCCTGATCAAGGTCGTGCGCGACGAGCTGACCGCGGTGATGGGCGCCGAAGCCAGCGACCTGAACCTCAATGTTCCCGCTCCGGCCATCATCCTGATGGCAGGCCTGCAGGGCGCCGGCAAGACCACCACGGTGGGCAAGCTGGCCAAGCACCTGAAGGAAAAGCGCAAGAAGAAGGTGATGGTGGTCTCGGCGGACGTCTACCGCCCGGCCGCGATCGAGCAGCTGAAGACCCTGGCCGAGCAGGTCGGCGTGCTGTTCTTCCCGTCCAGTGCCGACCAGAAGCCCGAAGCCATCGTCCGCGCCGCCATCGACGATGCGCGCAAGTCGTTCGTCGACGTGCTGCTGGTCGATACCGCCGGCCGCCTGGCCATCGACGAAGCGATGATGGCCGAGATCAAGGCCCTGCATGCTGCGGTGAACCCGGCCGAAACCTTGTTCGTGGTCGACGCCATGACCGGCCAGGACGCGGCCAACACCGCCAAGGCCTTTGGCGATGCGCTGCCGCTGACCGGCGTGGTGCTGACCAAGACCGACGGTGACGCCCGTGGCGGTGCCGCGCTGAGCGTGCGCTACATCACCGGCAAGCCGATCAAGTTCGTGGGTGTGAGCGAAAAGCCGGAAGGCCTTGACGTGTTCCACCCGGACCGTATCGCCAGCCGCATCCTCGACATGGGCGACGTGCTGTCGCTGGTCGAGCAGGTCGAGCAGCAGGTCGACAAGGACAAGGCCGCCAAGCTGGCCGAGAAGGTCGCCAAGGGCAAGAAGTTCGACCTGAACGACATGCGTGACCAGCTCGAGCAGATGCAGAACATGGGCGGCATTGGCGGCCTGATGGACAAGCTGCCGGGCCTGGGCAACATCCCGGACCATCTGAAGCAGCAGGTCAGCCAGGGCAAGGAAGTGCCGCGCATGATCGCCATCATCGGCTCGATGACCAAGAAGGAACGGCGCAACCCGAACCTGCTCAATGGCTCGCGCCGCGCGCGCATCGCCAGGGGCTCGGGCGTGACCCCGGCCGACGTCAACAAGCTGATGAAGCAGTACATGCAGATGGAAAAAATGATGAGCAAGATGGCCGGCGGCGGCATGAAGGGCATGCTGCGCAGCATGAAGGGCATGATGGGCGCCATGGGCGGCCGCGGCATGCCGTTCCGTTGATGTCTGAAAGGGGGAGAGGGCGCAGGTGCCGGGACCGGCACTTGCGTGGCCAGCCCCCTGTTGCTTGACTACGTGTTGATCTGACAAGGGAATGCTCATGAACAAGATGATCGTGGTAGCGGCGCTGGTGCTGGCGCTGGCCGCATGCAAGGACGACACGTCCGTATCGCAGAAGGCCGGCAGTGCCATCAGTGGCACGGCGGCCGATTTCGTCGCCGGCCTGGGCGAAGGCGTGGACAAGCGCATGAACGTGACGCTGCAGGCCGATCCGGGCCTGGCCGCACATGGCCTGACCGTGACCCTGGGCAAGAGCCGCGGCATGGGTTCCAAGGAAGCGGCGGTGTATGTGGTGGCCGACAAGGCCTTCAAGGGCAAGCTGGTGGCGCGCGCGCTGGACGCAGAGGGCACCGAGATCGGCCGCGCAGCGGCCGAGGTGGAGTTCGCCGCAGACGACGCGCGCTACGTGACCTTCCAGTTCAACGAGGAAATGGACAGCCAGCTGGTGCGCACCTACGCGGTGGTGGCGCGCTGATCCTTGCGCGACCGGGTCTACGGATCCGGTCGCGGCGACTGGCGTATGCTGGGTGGTGACTTCTCCCACAGGTATGTCGCGTGAACGCATCGCCGATCCTTGAGCGCGCCGACACCTTCTGTCGGCGTTTTTCATTGCAGCTTCCGATCCTGCTGGCCCCGATGGCCGGCGCCTGCCCGGTGCCGTTGTCGGCTGCGCTGGCCAATGCCGGCAGCATGGGGGCGATGGGCGCAGTGCTGTCGTCATCGGCCGATATCGGCCACTGGATGGATGACTTCCGCGCTGCCTCGACGGGCCCCGCACAGGTGAACCTGTGGGTGCCGGACCCGGCACCGACCCGTGATGTCGCCGCTGAAGCCGCCAGCCGCGCCTTCCTTGCGCAGTGGGGCCCGGACGTGCCGGCCAGTGCTGCCGACGCCACGCCCGCCGATTTCGAAGAACAGTTCGCCGCGCTGCTGGCCGCGCGCCCGGCGGTGGCCTCGACCATCATGGGCGTGCTGCTGCCGCGCCACGTGCAGCAGCTGAAGGACGCCGGCATTGCCTGGATCGCCTGTGCGACCACCCTGTCCGAAGCGCGCGCGGCACAGGACGCCGGTGCAGACGCGGTGGTGGCGCAGGGCGTGGAGGCCGGTGGTCATCGCGGCGCGTTCGATCCGGCGATGGCCGAGCGCCAGCTGGTCGGCCTGTTTGCGTTGTTGCCGCGCCTGGCCGATCACCTGCAGATTCCGGTGATCGCTGCGGGCGGTATCGCCGACGGCCGTGGCATTGCTGCCGCACTCACCCTGGGGGCCAGCGCCGTGCAGATCGGCACGGCCTTCCTGCGCACGCCCGAAGCGGCGATCGCTTCGGCGTGGGCCGATGGATTGGCGGCCAGCGAACCGGAAGATACCTGGCCGACCCGTGCCTTCAGTGGCCGCCTCGGCCGTGGCCTGGCGACCCCCTATGTGCGCGCCGCCGCTGCGGAAGGCGCCCCCGCGCCGCGTCCATACCCGGTGCAGCGCGGCCTGACCGCGCCGATGCGCAGGCAGGCCGTGCAGGAAAATCGTCTGGCGGCGATGCAGGCCTGGGCCGGGCAGTCGGCGTGGATGGCACCGGCACAGCCGGCCGCTGACGTGTTGCGTGGCATGTGGCAGCAGGCGCAGGCGATGCTGCGATGACGCTGACCTGCAACGGCCGGCTGGCGCAGGTGGAGGATCTGCTGCCTGCACTGGTCAACTATGGCCACTTCACCTCGCTGCAGGTGCGCGGCCACGCCGTGCAGGGACTGGACCTGCATCTGGCGCGGCTGTCGCAGGCCACGCGCGAACTGTTCGGCAGCGAACTGGATGTGGCGCAGGTGCAGGGCTGGATGGCGCAGGCGCTGCAACAGGCCGGCCTGGCCGATGCCTCGCTGCGGGTGACGGTGTACTCGCGCCGCTTCGATTTCCGTAATCCGCTGGCGACGGTACCGGTGGACGTTCTTGTGGCCGTGTCTGCACCGGTGGCGCTGGTCGCGCCAAAGCGGGTGCGTAGCGTGGTGTGGCAGCGCGAGCTGCCGCAGATCAAGCACGTCGGTACGTTTGGACTGTTTGCCGAGCGTCGCGCGGCGATGGGCGGGGGCTTTGACGATGCCTTGCTGGTCGGCAGCGACGACTGCATCAGCGAAGGCACGACCTGGAATCTGGCCGTGCACGACGGTCACCAGTTGCTCTGGCCGCGCGCCCCCGCTCTGCGGGGTACCGCCGAGAGTCTGCTGAAGCAGCACTGGCCCGGCCCGCAGGTCACCCGGCCCCTCCCGCGGGCGGCCCTGGCCGGTGTGAAGGCGGCCTTCGCCTGCAACGCCAGCGGCCTATGGGCGCTGGAGGCCATTGACGGGCATGTCCTGCCCGGCTCGGAGGCGCTGGCTGAACAGGGCAGGGCAGTGCTGGCGGCGGTGGCTTGGGACGGCTTGGGGTCAGATCCCTTTTGCGTCGCAAAAGGGATCTGACCCCGGGCGAGCCCCCGGGGTTGGCTCGGCCGGGCTCTGCCGCTATAATCGCCCGCTTACCTCGCCATCCTGGCGACTGGGCAATAGGAAAAACACCATGGTCAAGATTCGACTGACCCGCGGCGGCGCCAAGAAGCGTCCGTTCTACCACATCATCGTCACCGACGTGCGCAGCGCGCGCGACGGCCGCAACATCGAGCGCGTTGGCTTCTACAACCCGGTCGCCCAGGGCGCCGAGAAGCGCATCGAGCTGGACCTGGCCCGCGTTGACCATTGGGTCAAGAACGGCGCCCAGCCGACCGACAAGGTCCGCAACCTGATCAAGGAAGCGACCAAGTCCCAGGCCGCTGCGGCCTGATCCTGACGGGCCACGCTTCGGCGTGGCCCTCTTGGTTGAAGCAGATGAAAGATATCGAGCGCCGCATCCTGCTGGGCAGGGTTGTCGGCGCTTTTGGTGTGCGCGGCGAGATCAAGCTCGAGTCCTGGACCGAGCCACGTTCCGCCATTTTCCGTTACCAGCCGTGGATCGTGCGCAGCCCGTCCGGCGTGGAAACCACGATTGAAGGTGTACGCGGCCGCGACAGCGGCAAGCACCTGGTCGCCCGTTTCCCCGGCGTCGAGGACCGCGATACCGTCGAAGCGATGCACGGCACCGAGATCTACGTGGCCCGCAGTGCATTGCCGCCGCCGAAGCCCGATGAGTATTACTGGGTGGACCTGGAAGGCCTGGACGTGAGGACCGCCGAGGGCGTTGCCCTGGGCCAGGTCTCGCACCTGTTCAGCACCGGCGCCAACGACGTGGTGGTGGTCCGTGGTGACCGCGAGCGGATGATTCCGTTCGTGCAGCCGGACTTCGTCAAGTCGGTCGACTTCGAGGCCAACCTGGTCGTGGTCGACTGGGATCCCGAGTTCTGAGTGTGAGCATGCGTTTCGACGTCATCACCCTGTTCCCCGAGTTCCTCGCCCAGTCCGCTGGACTGGGCGTGGTCGGGCGCGCGCAGGAGAAGGGACTGTTCAGCCTGCATGGCTGGAACCCCCGTGATTACGCCGAAGGCAACTACCGCCGGGTGGACGACCGTCCGTTCGGCGGTGGCCCCGGCATGGTGATGCTGATCGAGCCGCTGCAGGCTTGCCTGCAGGCGATCCGTGATGCTGATCCGACCCCGGCGCGGGTGATCTACCTCAGTCCGCAGGGGGCGCCGTTGACCCAGGCCAAGGTGCGGGAACTGGCGGCGCTGCCGCGCATGGTCCTGCTCTGCGGCCGCTACGAAGGCATCGACGAGCGTTTCCTGGAGGCCAATGTCGACGAGGAGATTTCCCTCGGCGACTACGTGCTGTCCGGTGGCGAGCTGGGTGCGGCGGTGATCATCGACGCCGTGGCCCGCCTGCAGGACGGTGCCCTGAATGACGCTGAATCGGCGGCGCAGGACAGCTTCGAAGGCGACCTCGGCCTGCTCGACTGCCCGCACTACAGCCAGCCGGCCCAGCACCCGCTGGGTGACGTGCCGGACGTGCTGCGCTCGGGCAACCACGCGGCCATCGCGGCCTGGCGCCGCCAGCAGTCGCTGGTCCGTACCGCCCAGCGGCGCCCGGACCTGCTGGATGAACAGGCGCTGGGCAAGGCCGACCGCAAGCTGCTGGAGCAGGGCCGTCAGGCCCAGAAATACAAGGCCAGCCCCTAGCGCAGGGCTGGCTTTATCGGCTATCATGGCCAATTCCCGCCGGCCCCGGTCGGCGCGCGCAGTACCCAAAACAAACGTGCAGCACAGTCCGGTGACTGCATGAGCCTACGTTGTCGATACGACACGCCCACCCGAACAAGAATCGGTGTAACCCATGAGCAAGCTGAACAAGTCCATCGTCGCGGAATTCGAATCCGCCCAGATCACCCGTGAACTGCCGAAGTTCAGCCAGGGCGACACCGTTGTCGTCAACGTGAAGGTGAAGGAAGGCAGCCGCGAGCGCGTGCAGGCCTACGAAGGCGTTGTCATCGCCACCAAGAACGCCGGCCTGAACTCCTCGTTCACCGTCCGCAAGATCTCGCACGGCTACGGCGTCGAGCGCGTTTTCCAGACCCACAGCGCCATCATCGACTCGGTCGAAGTGAAGCGTCGTGGTAAGGTCCGCGCCGGCAAGCTGTACTACCTGCGTGGCCTGGAAGGCAAGGCTGCCCGCATCAAGGAAGACCTGGCTGCCGCTGCTGCCGCCAAGGCTGCCCGTCTGGCCGAAAAGGCCTGATAAACAACTTCGGTTGTTGCCGCGACGGCCACCTTCGGGTGGCCGTTTGCGTTTCCGGTATCGCATCGGCCACGATCAGGTGATGAACGACATCAACCCGCGCTATCCCGCCGTGATCCAGTCGGCGCTGCGCTTCCTCGACGGCAAGGGGCTGGCGCGCGTGCAGTCGGCACCGCTGCTGCATCGCCTGCTGTGGCGCTTGGGCATCGCGCTGCCACCGCCGATCCTGGCCAGCTTCGGCATCAATGCGCTGGTGCAGGGGCTGTTGTTCGGGCTGTTCTGGACCGGCCTGATGTGGCTGATGCTGTGGCAGGGCAGCGAGCGTCCGCTGGCGCTGTTGCTGGTGGCCGGTCTGTTGGCCGGTGCCCTGTTCGGCATGGTGATGGCGGCGCTGATGCGCTCGCTGCGCCGCCACCGCAAGCTGCCGGACTGGCAGCAGTTCCGGGCGCGGCAGGCGGACTGAGCCGATGGCGCACTGCGCCGTGACCGCCCGCTACGGGCCGCGCTAGGCTGCAGCTTCATCCTGATGGACGTGTCGTGCGATGCCTGCCAAGCGAACCGCACCTTCCGCCGCGCCCACGCTGCTGTCCGGCGGCAACCCGCAGATTGCCAAGGGCGAGGGCGATGCCCCGGTGCAGGCCTATATCGCGGCGATGCCGGACTGGAAGCGGCCGATTGGAGTGCAGCTGGATGCGCTGATCGCGCAGGCGGTGCCTGGCGTGCACAAGGCCGTGAAGTGGAATTCGCCGATGTATGCGGTGGCGCCGGGCGCAGGCTGGTTTCTCAGCTTCCATTGCTTCACCCGCTACATCAAGGTGGCGTTCTTCCGCGGCGCGGCGCTGACGCCAGTGCCACCCGAGCCGTCCAGGAGCGCCGATACGCGCTATCTGCACATTGCACAGGATGGAGTGCTGGATGAAGCACAGTTCCTCGACTGGGTGCGCCAGGCCGCCGCGTTGCCCGGCGAGCGCATGTAACCCTGACGTTCTGATTCCCTTCCCGACGAGAGCCGCTGATGGCCACGCATGCACCGAACCCTGCCGATGCCGGAACCCCGGCCGCTGAACTGATCGATGCACGCGTCGCCGAGCTGGGGGATTGGCGTGGCGAAGCGCTGGCACACGTGCGCGCGCTGATCCATGAGGCGCTGCCGGACGTGCAGGAAACCTGGAAGTGGCGCGGTACACCGGTGTGGGAGCACAACGGCATCCTGTGCACCGGCGAGACCTACAAGCAGGCGGTGAAGCTGACCTTTGCCAACGGTGCCGCGCTGGCGGACCCGAAGGGCCTGTTCAACGCCAGCCTCGAGGGCAACACGCGGCGTGCGATCGACATCCATGAAGGCGCGATGCTGGATGCCGCTGCGTTCAAGGCGCTGATGCGCGCGGCGGCGACGTTCAACGCGGCGAAGAAGAAGCGGTAGAGCCGGCCGCTGGCCGGCTGCGCGATGCTTCCGGAGGGGCTTGAGGTTGCCGGCCGGCGGCCGGCACTACCGTGCATTGAACGATCCATGAGGTTGCCGGCCAGCGGCCGGCACTACCGCAGCGGCGCCGCATCCGGGTCGGCCACCGGCGACGGCGGGCAGGCCGGAATCTCCGACGGCGTGGCCAGTTCTTCGGCGTGCGAGGGCTTGCCCATCATCTTCGCCTTGCGCCAGCCGCCCCAGCGGTAATACGCCAGCGACAGCAGCATCGACACCAGCGAGCTGACCGGGAAGCTCCACCAGATCGCGTCGGCGCCCCAGTACGGCTGCAGCAGTTCGGCGAACGGCACGCGCACGCCCCACAGTGAGCCGGCCAGGATCAGCAATGGCGGAATCACCGCGCCGGTGGAGCGCACCACGCCGGAGATCACGAAGCTGACGCCGAAGAACAGGAACGAGCCGATCACCACGTGGTTGAGGTGGCGGGCGATGTCCAGCGCCTGGCTGGCCGGTGGCAGGAACAGCGCCAGCAGCTGGCGGTCGAACACCACCAGCGGCAGGATCAGCGCACCGGTCAGCAGGAAGTTGAACAGCACGCCCTGGCGCGCGGTGCCGCGCACGCGATCCCAGCGCTGCGCACCGACGTTCTGCGCGGCCATCGACGAGCAGGCCGCACCGATCGCCATCGCCGGCATCTGCAGGTAGTTCCACAGCTGCAGCGAGGCGCCATAGCCCGCGCCGGTAGCGGTGCCGTACTGGTTGACCATGGTCATCAGCAGGATCACCGACAGCGAGATCAGCACCATCTGCAGGCCCATCGGCACGCCCTTGAGCACCAGCGCCCTGAGGATGGTCAGGTCGAGCCTGAACAGGCGCATGTCGGCGCGGCCCAGCCACAGGGTGTGGCGCTTGTGCCGCATGTACAGCAGCAGGCCGGCCAGCGACAGCGTCTGCGCGACCAGCGTGGCCCAGGCCGAGCCGGCGATACCCAGCGCGGGGAACGGCCCCATGCCGAAGATCAGTACCGGGTTCAGCACGATGTCCAGTGCCACCGACACCATCAGGAAGCGGAACGGCGTGCGCGAGTCACCGGCACCGCGCAGTGCGGCGGTGAGGAAGGCGAACGCGTACAGCGTCGGCATCGCCAGGAAGATGATCTGCAGGTAGGCCTCGGCCAATGGCAGCGAGGCGGCCGGCGTGCCCATCGCCGCCAGCAGCGGATGGGCCATGAACCAGCCAGCGATGGCGATGATCACCGACAGGCCGATGAAGAAGGTGGCGCTGGTGCCGACCACGCGCCGCGCCTGCGCGATGTCACGCGCGCCGATCGCCTGGCCGATCAGGATGGTCGAGGCCATGCCGAAGCCGAACACCGAGCCGATCAGGAAGAACATGATGTTGTTGGCGTTCGCGGTGGCGGTCAGTGCCGCCTCGCCGAGGAAGCGCCCGACCCAGACCGCATTCACCGAACCGTTCAGCGACTGCGCGATGTTGCCCGCCAGGATCGGCAGGGAAAACAGCAGGAGATTGCGGCCGATCGGGCCGGAGGTCAGGTCAAGCGGCGCTTTGGCCATGGAGTGGTGATCGAATCCCGGGAGGCGCACACTAGCACCAAGCCGGTTTGCGGGATGTGGCAATGCATCAACGACTGCAGGTGAAGCGAAGCCTGGCACTGGCCTTGATCGGCACCGCGCTGGCCGCATGTTCGACAGGTGACCGGCTGGGCGATACCCAGGTGCGGCCGACCGACCGCCCCGAGTGCCTGGTCGGCAGCCAGCGCCAGGATCTGTCTGCTGGCGTACCCACCTTGATCGGGGGCAGCGGTTGCCGCACCGACCCCGATCATCCGCGTCCCCTGAACAAGCCACCGGAGTAGCACGCACCAATGCCCGAGCTTTCCCCGCTGTCGCCCAGTGTCCGCCTGGACATCTGGCTGTGGGCGGCCCGTTTCTTCAAGACCCGCAGCCTGGCCAAGCAGGCCATCGAAACCGGCAAGGTCAGCGTCGCCGGGCAGCGCCCGAAATCCTCACGCGCAGTGCGCGTCGGCGAGCAGCTGCAGGTCGACCGCGGCGAGGAACATTTCGAGATCCAGGTGCTGGGGCTGAGCGATCAGCGTGGGCCTGCGCCGGCGGCGCAGCAGCTGTATGCAGAGAGCGAGGCCTCGAAGGCACGCCGTGCCGAACAGCGTGCACTGCGCATCGCTGCACGCGATGGTTTCCAGCCGCCGGAACACAAGCCGGACAAGCGCGCCCGGCGCTTGATCCGTGCGCTGGGCGATATCGACGCGTTGTAGGTAACGGGGCGCCGGACCAGTTCCGGCGCCCGCTTGCCTCAGCGCTTGCCGCCCAGCAGGTTGCCGCCGAGCTTGAGCAGGTCGCTCATGCCGAACTGGCCGTCGCCGTCCTGGTCCAGCACGCTGCCGAGCAGGCCGCCGGCGATGCCGCCCTGCTGCTGCACCTGCTGCTTTTCCTGGCCGAGTGCCTGGCTGAGCGAGCCGGCATCGGCCTGGCCGCCACCGAGGCGCTGGGCGAGGAAGGCCATCACGATCGGTG
This sequence comes from Stenotrophomonas sp. GD03794, assembly GCF_029842145.1. NCBI lineage: Bacteria > Pseudomonadati > Pseudomonadota > Gammaproteobacteria > Lysobacterales > Lysobacteraceae > Stenotrophomonas > Stenotrophomonas sp. GD03794. Next base: position 15,613 of record NZ_JAOCFV010000060.1, on the reverse strand, counting down.
CGAGGATCTGCAGCAGCTGGCTGGTGCGGCCACTGTCGAGCTGGGTGGCCTGGGCCAGGCCGGTTTCCACCTTCTGCTGGCTGCCGCCGAAGATGTGGCCGAGGATGCCGGCGCCGTCGCTGGCGGCACCACCGCCACCGCCGCCCAGCACCGAGCCGAGCACGCTGCCCAGGTCCAGGCCGCTGTGGTTGTTCTGCAAGGCGCCGAGCAGGGCCTGCGCGCCCTGCGGCTGCGAGGCGTTGTTGCCCAGCGCGCCCATCAGCACCGGCAGCGCGGCACTGATCGCACCGGAGGCCTGGGTATCGCTGATGCCGAGCTGCTGCGACACCTGCTGCAGCGGGGCGCCCTGCAGTTTGGCGAGAAGTTCGTCGGTCAGGCTCATCTGCGGAATCCTTGATTGGGGTTGGGCGTGCAGAAGGTACGACGCGGACCGTTAAAACGGCGACGCCGCCTCACGGGGAGGCGGCGTGCCGTACACGTGGCAGGGCGATCAGAGCTCGATGTCTTCGGCGCCCGGGGTGGCGGTGGGGAAGTCCGCTTCCGGCTGCGCCGGCTTGAACGGATCCGACGGCTGGCTGGCCAGCGCCTTCAGCGCCGCGGCAATGCCGGCACCGTAGGCCGGGTCGGCCTTGCTGCAGTTGTCGATGTGGCGCTGCTTGATGAAGTCCGGCGCATCGCCCAGGGCACGGGCGGTGTTGGCGAACAGGCGGTCCTTCTGTGCCTGGTTGTAGCTGCGGAACAGCGCACCGGGCTGGCTGAAATAGTCGGCGTCGTCCTCGCGGAAATTCCAGAAGTCGGCGTCGCCACGGATCTTCATCGGCGGCTCGCGGTACTGCGGCTGCTCCTGCCACTGGCCGTAGCTGTTCGGCTCGTAGTGCGGCAGGCCGCCGTAGTTGCCGTCCACGCGCATCGCCCCGTCGCGGTGGTTGCTGTGCACCGGGCAGCGCGCTGCGTTCACCGGAATCTGGTGGTGGTTCACGCCCAGGCGGTAGCGCTGCGCATCGGAGTAGGCGAACAGGCGAGCCTGCAGCATCTTGTCCGGCGACGGGCCGATGCCCGGCACCAGGTTGCTCGGCGCGAACGCCGACTGCTCCACGTCCTGGTACCAGTTGACCGGGTTGCGGTTCAGTTCGAACTGGCCCACTTCGATCAGCGGGTAGTCGCTCTTCGGCCACACCTTGGTCAGGTCGAACGGATGCACGCGGTAGGTTTCCGCCTCCAGCTCCGGCATGACCTGGATGAACAGCTTCCACTTCGGGAAGTCGCCCTTCTCGATCGCGGCGAACAGGTCGCGGCCGTGGCTTTCGCGGTCATGGCCGACCAGGATCTGTGCCTGTGCGTCGGTCAGCGACTCGATGCCCTGCTGGCTGACGAAGTGGAACTTCACCCAGAAGCGCTCGCTGTCGGCGTTGGTGAAGCTGTAGGTGTGCGAGCCGAAACCGTGCATGTGGCGGAAGCTGCGCGGAATGCCGCGGTCGCTCATCACCACGGTCACCTGCAGCAGGGCTTCGGGCAGCAGGGTCCAGAAGTCCCAGTTGTTGCGCGCGCTGCGCAGGTTGGTATGCGGGTCGCGCTTGACCGCCTTGTTGAGGTCGGCGAACTTGCGTGGGTCGCGCAGGAAGAACACCGGCGTGTTGTTGCCGACCAGGTCCCAGTTGCCCTCTTCGGTGTAGAACTTCAGCGCGAAGCCGCGGATGTCGCGCTCGGCGTCGGCGGCGCCACGCTCGCCGGCCACCGTGGTGAAGCGGGCGAACATCTCGGTCTGCTTGCCGACTTTCTCGAACAGCTTGGCGCGGGTGTACTTGCTGATGTCGTGGGTGACGGTGAAGGTGCCGAACGCGCCCGAGCCCTTGGCATGCATGCGGCGCTCGGGAATGATCTCGCGGTTGAGGTTGGCCAGCTTTTCCAGCAGCCAGACGTCTTCCATCAGCAGCGGGCCACGCGGGCCGGCGGTCTTGCTGTTCTGGTTGTCCACCACCGGTGCGCCGAAGGCCGTCGTCATCGGCGTGACCGGATCATCGCCGTGCTTCTGCTTGGGCGTGGTGCTCAGCTCGCGCTGCTGCTCGGCGCCCTGCTCCGGCGACGGGGCGGTGTGATACGGGCACTTGGCGTTGTTGTTGTCGGACTGGCTCATCGGCTGGCTCCTGGTGGCGGTGAAGACGTGGGAGAAACATCTTCACTCGACTGTAGCTAGGGCCAGATGAAATGAATAATCGAATGATCCATTCAGGTTGATAGATTCTGTCAATTGAAACGCAGAATCGGATTTGCATAGCCTTTCAACAGGCCTCCCGCAAGGTAGGCGAGAGGCCTTGGGCGTGCGCTGCGGTTACAGCAGTGCCTTCAACCGGTACAAGGCTTCCAGCGCCTGCTTCGGCGTCAGTTCGTCCGGGTCGATCGCCGCCAGCGCGTCCTGTGCCTTGCTCGACGGTGCCGCGAACAGGCCGAACTGCTGCGGTGCATCCAACGCCTGCGGCGCCAGCTCGGCGGCATGGCTCTCACCACCGCGTTGTTCCAGCTCGGCCAGACGACGGCGTGCCTGCGCTACGGTGGCGCGCGGCAGGCCGGCCAGTGCGGCCACCTGCAGGCCGAAGCTGCGGTTGGCGGGGCCGTCCTTCACCGCGTGCATGAACACCAGCGCTTCACCGTGCTCGACGGCATCCAGGTGCACGTTGGCGATGCCGCTGCGGCCGCCCTCGTGCTGCTCGTCGGCCAGCGCGGTCAGCTCGAAGTAGTGGGTGGCGAACAGCGTGTAGCAGCGGTTCTGGTAGGCCAGGTGTCGGGCCACTGCATCGGCCAGCGCCAGGCCATCGTAGGTGGACGTGCCGCGGCCGATCTCATCCATCAGCACCAGCGAATGGGCGGTGGCGTGATGCAGGATGTAGCTGGTCTCGGCCATCTCGACCATGAAGGTCGACTGCCCGCGGGCGAGGTCGTCACCGGCGCCGATGCGGGTCAGGATGCGGTCGATCGGGCCGATCAGCGCGCGGCTGGCGGGCACGAAGCTGCCGATATGGGCCAGTAGCACGATCAGCGCGTTCTGCCGCATGTAGGTCGATTTACCGCCCATGTTCGGGCCGGTGATGACCAGCATGCGACGGTCCGGATGCAGGTCCAGATCATTGGGTTCGAACGGCTGCTCGCGTACCGCCTCGACCACCGGATGGCGGCCACGCTCGATCTTCAGGCAGGGCTCGGCCTGCAGCTCCGGGCGCGCCCAGTCCAGCGCCTGCGCGCGTTCGGCGAACGCCGCCAGCACATCCAGTTCGCTCAGTGCAGCGGCACACTGCTTCAGCGGTTCCAGCTGCCCGCCGAGGGTGTCCAGCAGCTGCTCGTACAGGTACTTCTCGCGCGACAGCGAGCGGTCACGCGCGGACAGCACCTTGTCCTCGAACGCCTTCAGTTCTTCGGTGATGTAGCGCTCGGCATTGGTCAGCGTCTGGCGGCGGGTGTAGTGCACGGGGGCACGATCGGACTGGCCCTTGCTGATCTCGATGTAGTAGCCGTGCACGCGGTTGTAGCCCACCTTCAGGGTGGGAATACCGCTGCTCTCGCGCTCGCGCTGCTCCAGGTCGACCAGGAACTGGTCGGCGTGGGTGGACAGGCGGCGCAGCTCGTCCAGCTCTTCATCGAAGCCATCGGCCAGCACGCCGCCATCGCTCAGCTTCAGCGGCGGCATCTCGGCGATGGCGCTGGCCAGCAGCTGCGCGCACTCGTCGTGTTCGCCCAGCGCGGCATGCAGCGTCTGCAGGCGCGGCGAATCCAGTGGTGCCAGCACCTCGCGCACGGCCGGCAGCAGGCCCAGGCCGTCGCGCAGGGTGGAGAAATCACGCGGCCGCGCCGAGCGCAGCGCGACGCGGGTGAGGATGCGTTCCAGGTCGCCGAGGCGGCGGAACTGCTCGCGGATGTCGGCGTCGCTGCCGCGATCGATCAGGGTTTCCACCGCATGGTGGCGCTGTACCAGTACCTCGCGCAGGCGCAGCGGGCGGTGCAGCCAGCGTCGCAGCAGGCGTCCGCCCATCGGCGTCACCGTGCTGTCGAGCACGCCCAGCAGCGTATTGCGGGTGTCGCCATCAACACGCGTATCCAGTTCCAGGTGGCGGCGGGTGGCGGCATTCATCGCGATCGCTTCGCCAGCGGTTTCCATCGCGATCGAGGTCAGGTGCGGCAGGCGCTGCTTCTGGGTTTCCTCGACATAACCAAGCAGGGCACCGGCCGCAGCGGTGGCGCGCGGCTTGTCGTCGATGCCGAAGCCGCTCAGGTCGTGCAGCTTGAAGAAATTCAGCAGCTGGCGGCGGCCGCTGTCGGCGTCGAACAGCCACGGCGCGCGGCGACGTACGCCGGTGCGCTGGCGCAGGAACTCCGGCCAGTTCTCTTCATCGGGGACCAGCAGCTCGGCCGGTTCCAGCCGTGCCAGTTCGGCTTCCAGGGCGTCGTCGGTTTCCACCTCGTTGACCAGGAAGCGGCCGCCGGCCAGATCGGCCCAGGCCAGGCCGTAGCCTTGCTTGCTGCGCGACAGGGCCATCAGCAGGGTGTCGCGGCGTTCATCCAGCAGCGCCTCGTCGGTGACCGTGCCGGGGGTGACGATGCGCACCACCTTGCGCTCGACCAGGCCCTTGGCCAGCGCCGGGTCACCGATCTGCTCGCAGATCGCCACCGATTCGCCCAGCGCCACCAGCCGTGCCAGGTAGCCTTCATACGCATGTACCGGTACACCGGCCATCGGGATCGGTGCGCCCCCGGAGCTGCCGCGCTGGGTCAGGGTGATGTCGAGCAGGCGCGCGGCCTTGCGGGCGTCGTCATAGAACAGCTCGTAGAAGTCACCCATGCGGAAGAACAGCAGCAGGTCCGGATAATCGGACTTGGCCGCGAAGAACTGCTTCATCAAAGGTGTGTGGTCTTCGGATGCCTTTGACTTCTTGGGTTTTGCAACAATATCAGTCATTTATAGCGGTTCTGCAGATGCGGGAGTGCGAGCGAGTGGAAGGCTGTGGAAGGCTTTGACAGCGCAAAAGGTAGCCAGAGGGTAGCCAAAACACTGCAGGGCACAAAAAGGTGGCAGAATTTGGCTACCGGGGCCGTGCGGGGCTCCAGCGGTAGCCAGATCCAGGAGGAACACTAGATGGCGCTTCGCTTGAAGTTCAATGAAGAGCAACTGCGACAGCTTCGCAGCACTGTGCGCCCAGCGCTAGACAAGAGCGGTAGTCCCGTAGCCTCCACCAGAGGCGGCTACGCCGTTCTTGAACCCAATCCTGACGGGAAGGCCTGGAGGTTCCTCGACGCAACCAAGGAGGCTCCCACGGGCTTTGGTGTCTATGTGGGCAAGACAAAGGCCAGCTACGAGGTTCAGCGCAAAATTAACGGCAAGGTGATGCGCTTCACAGTGGGTGACACGCGGGATCTGTCACTTGAAGAAGCCCGTAGGCTGGCCCGCCACAAGTTCCAGGAGTCAAAGGAAACGGGTGCTCACCCCAAGGTCAATGAGCGCGCAGAGACCTCAATTGAGGAAATGAGGCAGCTGACAGTCAATGGAGCAATTACGCTCTATCGCGACATGCTTATCAGGCGCACGCCGCCTGCGGCTGAGGGCACCATCAAGATGCTCAATAATACAATTGCGCGCCTAGATCGTGATGAGGTCAATTTTGGAACCAAGCAAATAAGGCACATCACAGAAGAGGATGTTTTAAAAGCTTTTAACGCCACCTGGCTCTCCGCTGCCTTGCACTCAAACCGGCTTACACCTGAAATCAAGGCCTTTATGGAGAGCGTGGGGCGGGTGAATTTGACAAAGGAAGAGCTAGATAAGCTGGGGGTCACTAGCGAAGCCATGAGGGTTCGAATTAAGGCGGCAGGCGTAAGCGCCGCAGAACAAACCTTTGCAGCAGCATCGCGCGCTGTTCGCTACGTGATCGACAAAGAAAAGCGGCAGGCTAAAAAGGCCGGGCGCAATCCGATCATTTTTGGAAATGATTTCCAGGTCCTGTGGGAAGAGGGGCGAATGCGGGATGCCAGGGCGCTTCACAGCTACTACGTTAAAGCTCGCGTTCGCAATCCGTTGGGCGAGGCGGATGGAACACTCGGCGCAGCTATTGACTACCTCTGGAGCAGGCGCTTGGCTCAGCGAGGCCAGAACGAGAGCGGAGTCTATTACCTGCTCTCAACGCTTTTCTTGGGCGCTCGCAGAAATGAAACAGCAGAATTGGCGTGGTTTGACCGCGTGCCAGAGAGCGAGCGTGAAACAACCTCTTGGGTATGGCTGGACGCCATGGATCCAAAGGCCAGGAAAGAGGGCCGCACGTCGATCAACCCGATGACAGGGAAGGAAGGCGCGCAAGTATTCTTCGCTCAGACCAAAAATAGGCGCGATCACAACATGCCACTTGGCCCGTTTTCCACCGCCCTCATGCGTCACCGCTTTGAGAGGCGCTTGGAGGCGGATGATCCCCGCGCCCGCTGGGTATACCCCGCCCGTAGCGCGCGGGCTGCCGAAGGGCATTACAAAGACAGCAAGGCCATTATGAAAGGCCTGGGCGAAAAGCTGTCTGTTGAATTTGGACCAACGCCTCATGATTTGCGCAGAACGCTGGGACGCTACGCAGGTAAGCTCCAAATCCCTGATCGCATCGTAAGCAGGCTCTTTAATCACCTTGCCCCTAAAGACCCAACGGACCCTGATGCAGGATCCGCCTCAACAATTCGATATCAGGAACCGGAGTGGTATGAGCTGCAGGAAGCGCTGTCTCGCGTTGAGCAGCTGATGGCCTCCAGCGCACCCACGTTCTACAATCAGCTGAAGCCAGTTGACTGGCCTTTGCTGCCTGAAAGGGAAAAGGGTGGAGTGGATGAATAATGTATTCCCACTGTCGCGTGATCCCTTATCCGTGTCGCCACCGCCTGACAAGGCGCAGTGGCAACAGGAAATAGAGGAGGCGAAAAGCGGCGTTAGAGCAAAGGTCAGCACGAAAGCTGCCGCTTTTTACTTGGGTGTTCATTACACGACCCTAAGGGCTTGGGTGAGGGCAGGGGAAGGGCCTGAGCCAGTTAAAAATCCCTCACGCCCTGGCACAACGGCTGTAAATCAGCACATGGGTTTTACCCTGCAGTCCCTTGATCGCTTCCTAAAATCTCGGGAGGGCTCAGTGGTCACAAGAGGGAAAAGGAGCGAGGTTGAATCCGTCTTGCGTGATGTTGATCGCATTCAAGCGACGATTGAATTAAAAATTGCTGAGGATGCTCTCGCCAAGGCCAGGGAAAAAGCAAGAAGGCTCGGTGTCCTCTCTTTCAATGGTCTTGAAGGAATTGCAGATATCCACCCTTGGCTGATTATCGAGGGGCGGATAGCAGGTCATCTTTGGGTTCTACCTGAAGAACAATTGGTGGAAATTGATCTTGATGACGTGATTGAAGTTTCATTAATTTCCGCCTTGGCTCTCCCCTGGAAGAGCGATGCACATAGACAACCATACGCTGAAGTTGCTCAATTTGAGTTGAACTCCCTCATCGCCTCGATTGAGAGGGGAGGGGCGGTTCAAAGAGCCGCTGATGAAGAGCGGTTTTTGGATGTTAATACGCCCAAATCCATTAGTATTAAAGGGCCCAGCAGGCTTTAACCATTTTCAAAGTAGGATTAAAAAGCCCCCTAAATGGGGGCTTTTTTGTTGTTTTTCTCTGCTGGTCTTCTAGCGGGCAAAACGAAGACCAGCAGGAAGACCAGCAGGAAGACCAGCAGCCCGAAAGCCTTGTCCCACAAAGGATTTCGGGGTTGCTGCTGGCTCTGCTGGCCTGCTGGCCTTTGATTCCACTTTTTCTATATGCATGCATGTAGAGCAAATATGCGCAGTGAGAAATATGCATTTCTAAGACCAGCAGGCCAGCAGAGGATGATATTTGGTTCAAAACCCTTATATACCAATGGTTTCAGCTGCTGGTCTTTGTTGCTGGTCTTCTGCTGGTCTTCTGTTTTTGGCCTTAGAAGGCCAGCAGGCATCTTTCAGAATAAAAGAGCCTATTGACGAAATTGGGATTTATGTTTTATTGAGTGTATTCCAACTGTAATACGGGAGATTTTGTGGAAAATAATAAAGAGAATTCCGCTGGCGGAGCGAAAGTTCCAGTTCGCAAGGATGTTCATATCAATCTACGGCTAGAACGTGCGTTGGCGCTGAGACTCCAGGCCGAGGCCCAGCGGTCAACTATATCTACAAGCGACAAAATCAGGCGCATTTTAGATGCTGCGCTGCCCAATTAATCAATAAAAAAATCCCCCGCCTGGCAGGGCGAGGGATTTAAGGAGAAAACATGCGTATAGATAATATTCCACCAGTTGGGAGTTCTGTCAACACCTCAGGACACTTTGAACCAACCAGGCGCTATTCACGTGTGCGCGGTGCGCCAGCGCGTGCGACCGTTGCCATGGAGAACGACGCAAACGACCCAAACGACGCAAATACGGTCTCCTTGGAAGAGGCGAGAATAAAGCAAAGGGAAAAGGTCGAAAAGGAGTGGGTTAGTGCTCACGAATTAGATTCGCGAGGAAAGGTCAAGCCTCCATCCCTTGAATATATTTTTGGATCCCAAATCTCATCTGGCAAAATTGGGAAATGGGCTTGCCAGTCCACTGAAGCGTCAGGAGCAATAATTCACAAATGGGACGGAACTTTTTGGAAGGCTGTCAGCACAGATGTGGGAGTCGGCGTAGCTTCTCAATGGCTGAAGACCAACGCAAAACACGCTGTGAGTCAGAAGAGGGCCGCCTCGTGCTGGGATCATGCAACTGTGGACCTGAGAAGCCTCAACCCCCTGCCTGCCCCGAGCGACAAGCGCGCTATTGTTCCTTGTGCTGACTACTACATAGAAGTTCTGCCTACAGGATTTCAGGCGTTGAAGCCAGATCCAGCGCTGGGGATGACACATGCAGTGCGCATCAATTGTGGTGCTTCAGGACACCGCCCTTACAACACCACTTCACTGCCTAAAACTTCACTGTTTGCGCAGTTCCTGGAGCGTGCGTTGCCTGATCCTGAAGTTCGCGCATTAGTCCAGGAACAATGCGGAATGACCCTGTTGCCAGGAAACTATTCGAAAGCAGCGTGGTGGTATGGCGCTGCCGGTTCAGGAAAATCCACATTAGCAGAGCTCGTTGAAGCGATGCACAGGCAGTCTGTTCGCTTGAGCCTAGAGGCCTTGGGTGATCGCTTCAGCCTTGAACCACTCGTGGGCGCAAGCCTGATCCTCGTTGATGAGGTTGAGTGCGAGCGCTGGGCAGAAGGGCGCTTCAAAACGCTTGTTTCAGGCAATGGAATAGGCATTGATCGTAAAAATGAAAAGGCCCTCGCTAGCTATCACTCTAAAGCGAAGTGGCTGATCACTAGCAACAGTGCGCCCTTTGTTCGCGATAAATCTGACGGTGTGTGGCGTCGTCTTACTGTCGTGCAGTGGAACGTTGTCATCCCTGAGAGCGAGCGCATCCCTGACTTCCAAAAAACCATTTTAGAGACTGAAGGAAAGCTGGTTTTGGACTGGATGCTTGAAGGTGCAAGGCGTGTTGTAGCTCGCGGCCGTCCACTGTCTGACCAGGAGCTTCCTGAAGCGGCCAGAGCCGCTAAAAAGCGAGCTCGCAACGGCTCTGACAGTGTCCGTGCCTGGGCAGATGAAATGCGTGTCGTGCCTGAGCCTGGGCATTGGGTGCAGCTAACAGAAATCTACGCAGGCTATGAAGCCTGGTGCGGTCTTCAGGGGTATCAAGCCGCTGAAATTCTCACACCAAGGCAATTCTGGCGCGGTATGTCAGAAGCTGGGCTGGTCAACCCGGCTCAAAAATCAAATCGCAGGGTAGGAGGTAAGCAAGCAGACTTCTATGAAGTGATGATCTGCGGGCGAGCCACTGAGCAGATCAGGGAGTGGGCAACAACAGAGCAAGTTTCTTCTAGTGACAAAGCAGAAGTTGAGCGCAGTGTTGTCTTCGCTTCATATCAGGCTTGGAGCCAGAAAAGGGTAGAACTATCGCTTATGAAGCCATCAGAAGTATTGAACAAAGCGGCGTTTTGGGAAGCGATGGTGCACTCTGGAATGATCTGCTATCAGCCTTCGGGTGCTGGCGATGAAGCAAAATGCGCGCTAGAAATCTTGGGCTCAAAGCAGTATGAAAAGCTCACAGATGCAGAGGCCGGGCAATGGACTTAAAGAGAGCGTTTGCCCGGCTCATTGAGATGATGTTCAAAAGTAATACTTACAGTTGCCTTTGAACAGGCCTGAGCCAGAGCCGATGCATTGATGTTTCCAAAGCTGCCTACTTCAACGCTATCAACTCTGATCGAACGTTTGTCCTTCGGGCCACCTTTGACAAGTAGCGGGCACGCAGGAGATGGAACGTTTGTATAAGTGATGCTGTAGCCCGCAAGGCGCTTCGCGCCTACATCGATAGGAACCAGGTTCACTGGCCCCCATCTGCTCTGTAAGTGGCCTGCTGAGTCCACCATTTTTGCTGGCACAAGCTTTTCGTCAATCAGCTTGCCAGGCAGCCCTTCATAGTGACCTTGTGGCATTCCCAAGGCTCGCTCTGCAGTGGCGGTCAGAGTCGCTAAGTCGCTTAGCTCCTCATTGACCCTCTTTTTGTCAGTTTGACCTGCTAGAGCCAGAATGCTTGCGGTTACCGCCAATATCACAACTGTTACGAGCAAAAACTCAATCAGTGAATTACCTGATTGTTTCATTGCATGCTCAGCTGTCTGTAGCGGCTAATGGTTGAAGCTACAACGCATATCGCCAGCACTGCGAACCACGTCACTATGTGAGCGTCCAACAGCGAATCGCTAAATGCCAGTGGTCTCAACATCCACGCTGTAATTCCCGCAATGGCACTAGCGACGGACGCGGCGGCCGCGAACACTAGCAAGTGCCTATCGTTGAGTGACTTTATGAAAAACCACACAAGAGAGAAGTGGAGTAGCCCGAAAGCTATTCCATAAACTAGTGCTTCATAAATATTTGATATGTCCATATATAAGGAGTAACCCCAAAATGGGGATTCGTCAAATATAGAGATGAGCCCCTCCTAAGAGGGGCTTTGCATTTTTATTTGGAAGTTTCGGGCACCACCGAAACGGCCTTCGAAGAAGTCTAAAAAAACGAAGTAATTACATAATACATTCAAGCTGAGGAGTTTTGAAAATATTACAGTATCAATATGATGGCTCTGATTAATTTGTCAACACCCTGTTGCCAACTTTCGAAAATATCGCATAGTTATTGCCAGGCATTAATCGATGAGGGTTCAATGGGCTTTATTAATGAGGCATATGATGAAGATGCAATAAGTGTCGCTGAGGCGCTTGCTGCTAGCGAATGCTATTTGCTGCGTCCCGCAGCATCGGGATACACGGCGTCCGTTTATGCGGGTAATGACAAGGGAATACGCCTTGCATCCCTCCATGACATTCAAGAGCTAATAAATAGCGGCATTTTAATCAAAGTGGAAGGTCAGTATGGCTGCTAAAAAGAAGCCTGCAGCGAGGGGCAGCACGGCCACGAAATATGATGACTATGCGCAGCTATACGCTGACCGCGTGATTACAGCTCTTCAAGAAGGAACAGCGCCTTGGATCAGGCCATGGAAGCCTGGCGTATCGCCACCGCATGGCGAGGGTATGCCTTACAACGCAATCACAGGAAGGGGATACTCAGGCGCAAATGCCATGATGTTGCTGATGATGCAGGGAGCTAACGGATACACAGACGACCGCTGGCTCACATTCAAGCAAGCTGCAGATCTGGGTTGCCATGTCCGCAAAGGCGAAAAATCCACGACGTGCGTCAAGTGGGTTGAGGCCGCAGAAAAAGAGGAGGAGGCCGATCCTGCTCAGAAAAAGCGAATGATCCCCATCCTTTTCTCTGTCTTCAATGGAAATCAAGTTGAGGGAATGCCCGCAGCGCCCATCCGGCAGCTCCCTAAAGAAGCCGAGCGCCATGCTCAGTGCGACGAGCTCCTAAGGGATTCCGGCGCAATAATTCGTCACGATGGTGGCAATAGAGCTTTCTATTCGCCGCATCGCGATAGCATTCATTTGCCACTGAGAGAGGCTTTCAAGTCAACTGACAACTTCTATGCCACCGCACTGCATGAGCTGGGCCACTGGACAGGGCATAAATCCCGACTTGACCGCGATTTAACAGGGGCGTTTGGAAGCGAAAGCTATGCAAAGGAAGAGCTACGAGCGGAGATGGCGTCAATGATGGTCGGCGAGCGTCTTGGTATAGGTCACGATCCAGGCCAGCATGTGGCTTACATAGCGTCCTGGATCAAGATCCTCAAAGAACACCCCCGCGAAATATTATTAGCAGCAAAAGACGCTGAGGCTATTGCTACCCACTTAGGTGTTGCAAAGTATGAGCACGAGCCTACAAAGCCGCTTGAAAAGTCCGCCGAAATTGACAATCCAGCAGCCTTGGTCGTCAAGCAAAGATCCAAGAGTAGAGGTATTGAACTGGTCATCTGACGGGTTGACAAGTTGCCAATCTAAATTAGCCTAAAGGTATACGTTTAAATACGGTTATCCAGGGAGGTAATTATGAGTCTTCAACTTTCATTTGATTTCGAGGGTGATGGTGTTACATGCCTTCCCGCGATCAGTCCAGGTGCGGTTTTGCGTGCTTGTCATAAGACAATCACAGAGTGGCGCAAGTTCGACTATTTGATGCGTCGTTCTACCGCTCCACGAACTCTGTTGGAATACCTCATGGAGGAGGCGGGGCAAGATGAAGAACATTGCGCCGCCGCCCTGGAAGCCGCTGACGAAGCTGGCCTTATCTTTTACATGCCCGGATCAACGATCATCAAAATTCAGCCAGCGGGCCTCTACCTTCTATCGCTTGAACTTGTAGGCGAGGAACAGAGGCGTTCTCTTGACGCCCTTCGCCTTAATTGATCGTTAAATTGCATATTTCTTTTAAAAAATAGCTCTTGGCCTATTGATTTCCCTGTTGCGACCTTTTACGATTCGGGTGTGGTTAAATCGTAATTAATTTCTCAAGGGGTAATTCAATGTCGGCACAGAAGACGGAAGCTCAGGGTAAGAAGCTGGATAACCTGGCTGCTCAGAAGAAGAAGTTGCTGGAAGAACTCCAGAAAATTGAAGCTCAGGAAAAGCAGGAGCTTCAGGCGGAAGCTGAAAGCGCACACGCAAACATCGTGAGCCTGCTGTCTGACTTCGCTGATTACTTCGATGCTCGCCAGAAGAACGAAATCGCCCGTTTTGTTGGCGGTGCCTCGCGTCCTGGCCGTAAGGCCGGTTCGTCCAATTCGAATGCAGGCACCCGTGGCCCGGTGGCTGCCAAGTTCAAGCTGCCGAACGGCGACACCTGGAGTGGCCGTGGCCGCACCCCCACGACCTTTGCGGAGTGGGAAAAGTCGGATGAGGCAAAGAAGTGGCGTGACGCCAACCCCGGCCAGAAGTGGCCTGCTGCCTAATCTAGCCAGTTTGTTTCACTTAGAGCCCGCCACTGGCGGGCTTTTTTTTGGATCAAAGCTGGGTGTAAGAATTTTCTGACACCATCTTCTTCACATTCCCACTACAATTGTCTCAATCGTAGGGTCGGGGGAATGTCATGGGATCTTCAAGTATTTTCGCACTGTGGTGCAATGCATCACCAACTGTTTGGGTGACAGAAAAATGATCGTCGTCATCCTAATACTATTAGTGCTTGGCTTTTTCTTTCCGCCGCTCTGGCTGGGTCTTGTAGGCTATCTCATATACTTGTATGCCTCTCGGCACACACGGAAGGAAGAAGCCGTGGAGGGACGCATTCGCGGAATGATAGTCACAAAGCGGGAGATGGTTACATTCCCTGAGCTCTACTACGAAGCTGCTCGGTCCTATGCGGTATCTAAGGGCTGCACGGTCTCAGATCATGAGTCGGCATCCGCTTCAATTATGCTCAACGGGAAGGCCTACTTTGCCGTTTTTCTGCGAGAGCGGGACGGGGGCACCACGATAACTCTTCAGGACCATGCAGAAGTATCGCGTGCGCTTCACGAGGACGTGGATGCCGTTATTGCTCGCGGCCGAGAACAGCCGGATCCTGACTTCGCGTCGATGAACACCAGCACCCTGGCTAGGCAGAAGAGTAATTCAGCATTCCAGGTGCTTTTGGAAAGGGCTGCTGATGGGGAGGCCGAAGCTCAGAACGAAGTCGGTTTCTGCTACGGCAAAGGAGTGCGTGTTGCCCTCGATTACAAGTCAGCCCACGAATGGTATGGGAAGTCTGCAGAGCAAGGCTTCGCCAACGCGCAGTTCAATCTCGGAGTTCTCCACTATCAAGGCCTGGGCTGTAAGCGAGATATTGGGCAGGCACAAAAATGGTTTGAACTAGCCGCTGCTCAAGGCCATTCTAACGCTAAGCAAAACTTGGCAAAGATCGAGCTTGAAATACCTCTCATTCTGGAGCTCTACGCTCTTAATCAGCAGCTTGGGAAGCAGAAAGCTCCCGGCTTGGTTGACTATTCGCTAGCTCACCTCTACCTCAAAGAACTAAAGAAAATCGCGGTGGATGAGGAGGTGCGAAAAGGTCTCGTGATCGCCGCCACCAGTGGTCAAATATCTCTTGGCAGGGCAGCTGAAATTCAAGAGGGATTGATATGGACTTGGAACTTGTCGTCGGCAACGCCGCTGACATACCAGCAGATTGTATCCGCGATCTCGGGTAATGACTGGTCCATCTTTGATGATATGCCGCAAAGCGGCTCGGGATCCTAAAAAGGGGGGTGTGGTGAAAGTAATGAAGATGGCTGCAATAATTTCTGCGCTGATATCACCAGTTGTTGTCCACGGTGCGGATTTTATGGGCATTGAAATTGGAGCTAAGTTTGATCTTCCAGAGTGTCAGGCGGATCGAGCCAGGTATTCATCGGGCTATGCTTTTGACATGGACCAGCCTGTAAGACCTTGTTGGCAACACAGCATCCTCAAGGGTAAGCCAGGTGATTACTTGGACACAGAAGGGAGTTTCAAGGTCGATTTCGTGGCAGATGGCAGCAAACGCCCTGCAGGGGTGAGGGCTAATTCAACATCTTTGGTCGTCGTCAATGGTGTGATTGAGGGTGTTGATGCGGGGACGGCTGGGTTGGAATACCAGGACGCATTGCTGCGTGCTCTGCAAGATAAATTTGGCAAGCCTAGTTCTCTAAAGGAAGATGTTATGGAGAATAGGATGGGGGCTTCCTTTAGCTCGCATGAGGCTGTATGGAAGCTGCCTGCCTTTGAGGTCAATTTTTCAGGAATGGTGAATAGGCTTGATTTTGGCTATATATCTGTATTTACGCCGCGAGCGTTGCAATTTACCAAGGACGAGCTTGAGCGCAAGAAGAAGGCCGCTCCGTCCTTCTGATTGTAAATTTTAATTGTGTTGTGCTTTTATATTGGGGGATATGAACTGTCGTGAAAAGGGCTATTATCGTTTCAGTCGTTTTCTTGTTGATCACTGCGTGCGGCTCCTCAAAAAAATGGGGAGGAGACGAGCATGGGATGACTCCTGAAGAAGTCTTGGATACACCCTTTGTCAAATCTTGCCTTCATTATGAAGAAAGCGCACGGAAGCAGGGTTATTCAAACATCAG